>JALYUS010000023.1 GCA_030853625.1 Chloroflexota bacterium | reverse complement strand
GGCGCGCGCCACGCGGGAGAAGTCAACGATGCCGGTGGCCGGTGAATAGAGCGCTCTGATTCCCACTGCGTGCGGTTCGAGTTCGTGCAGCCGTTCCGGGCCGATCATCTCCAGACCGGCCACGCCGTTCGCGCGACCACGCTCGGCGAGTTGATCGAGACGCGGTAATTCCTCCGCGTCCGTCGCGACGATCACCTTCCCACAGAGATCATACGGGATCGCATGCGCATCGCAGAAGGCGAGCAGTTTGGCTCTCCCCGTCACGCAGAGTCGCGCCTTCAGCGAACCGGGTGCGTAGTAGATGCCCGAGTGGATCACGCCGCTATTGTGCCCGGTTTGGTGCTGAGCAATCGCGGCTTCCTTTTCCAGCACGATCAGACGTAACGCGGGGAAGCGAGAGAGGAGTTCCATCGCGGTGGCCAGTCCCAGGATGCCTGCACCGATAATTGCCATATCGTACATCGGTTCGCGCATGGTCACCCCTCTCATTATCGGCGTACCGTTGGGATCATGGTCGTTCTTCGCGCCACGCGCGTCACATGCCCGCACCGGTACGGATCGTCCGCACACAGCACCGATGCTCCGCGAGGGCTGCCCGGTACAGCCAGCCGGCAAAGACGCGTTTCCGTTTCGCGCGCCGTGCTCATCGGAGTGGCGGACGCAGCGACGGTGAGATCTCCGGTGTCGGAACGTGCTCCTGCCCGGATTCCGGGTCCGGCGTGTCCACCTCCCCGGCGGCCCCGGCGGAACGCGATCGGGTCAGGTTCGGCACGAGCGGGTTTGCCGCTCGCCAGCGCACGATGTCCTCGGTGTGCTCCGGATAGTGCTCGTAGGTCGTGCCGCGCACCCAGTCGGCGCGCACTTCCGCTTTCCCATCGAGCATCTCCACGAGCGCCTTGTGCGCGGAGAGCGCCCGATTGCGCGCCTCATTGACGGTGAGATGCGTGTCCGCCATGTGGTTGAGGTCGTTGAACTTCTGGTCGTGGATCGGCCATGTCGGTGCGTCGCCGCGCAGAATCTCCATCACGACCCGCGTCGTCTCCCGATCCCACGCCGCGACATGCGCGAGGATATCCTTGACGGACCACTGGCCGGAGACGCCCGGCTCATCCATGAGCGATTCGGGGAGGAAGGTGCTGCTGTCCATGAAGGCCCGCCATGCCTTGTCGATGTCGCGCAGCACGCGCGCTTTCTCGCCGACGCGCTCACGCATCCGCATCCGCTCCTGCGTCGTCTGGGCTACCGTATTCGTCGCGGTCATCGTCGCTACTCCTGCTCGGTTGTCGTGTCCGCCGCCGTTGATGCGTGCTCCCCCTGCCAGGCAATCGTCAGCAGGAAGGCGCTCTCTTCCAGCGCCTCGACATCGTGCGGGACATCGCGCTCCAGGCTCACCAGCCGCCCGACCGGCAAGTCCACGTTGCTCCCCGCAGTCTGCAGTCGCAGATGACCCGCGAGCGTCTGCACGCTGATCCGCCCTGCTGCCCGATGCTGCTCCATCCGGGCGCCCGCCCGCAGCGCGATCAGCACGATGTGGAAATCCGGCTCCTTGACCAGCGCCTTGGCGTTGCGGTCGCCCTGCCGCCACGCGTGTTCTTCGTGTAACCGCGCCACTTCGCGCGCGAGGTCGAAGGCGAGTGCCGTCCCGGCCAATTGCCGCGGCGGCCGCTCATCAGTTCCGGTCGTCTCGCCGCGCAGATGCGGTTCGGACCCATGTTCAGTACCCATGCGTGCTTCCTCTCCTGTCAATGACTGCTACCTGTTACTCGCCGCCGCTTCCGAAGCAAGCCCAGCACCTCAGATCTCCGCCCCACGACCGTAGAACATCGTGTCCTCACGCGAGCCGCCCTGCCCGTCGCCAATCGCGGCGTAGTCGGCAACGAGTTCGATGGAGCGCAGATACTTGACCATCTTGTAGCCCAACTGCGTCTCAACTCGCAGGCGGAGCGGCGCACCGTGCGGCAAGGGTAGTGGCGCATCATTGAACTCGTAGGCGAGGATCGTCTGCGGGTGCGTCGCCAGGAGCAGATCAATCACCTCGTAGAAGGGCCGACGCGGGTTGCCGCCATACGTGAACTGATCGAGGCCGTATGAGGTGAATTTGAGATAGCGCGCCGCAGGCAGCGGTTGGCAACGATCGAGGATGTCGGCCACGTTCACCCCTTTCCATTTGCCGACGCCCGACCAGCCCTGCACGCAGTTATGCTTGGTGATCTGCACCTGACTCGACATCGCGCGCACCTCTTCCAGCGAGAGGCTGAGTGGCTGCGCCACCAGCCCGCCCACTGCCAATCGCCAACCCCGGAACTGATCCTTCGCCAATGCGATGAACTCCGGGCTTTCTTCGCCTTCCGGTGGCGCACCGTTGATCCAGAGGTAGGGCGAGATGTCGGACTCCCGATAATGCTGCCCTGAGGCCATGGTGTGCAGCGCGATCTTTCTGATCGGCGCTTCGATGTGGTCGAGGGCGACCTGCACCTGGCGCTTGTGATGCAGGGAATACCACGCGGTCCAGATGTAGATGACGAGGACGAGCAGCAGGGCAATGATCGCGATGGCGACGGCGAGCCGGAAATTCCCATCTGGCGTGCCGAGCACGATGTTGCCGATGTTCTCGCGGAAGTGAACCACCAGCACGAGGGTAACGTGCAGGATCACGAAGACCGCGAACATCGCCATACAGAGGAAGTGGAGGCTGCGCGCCACCTGCCGCCCGCCGAACAGTTTGATGTACCAGGGCGCGCTGGCGGCAATCGCGGGGGACATCGCGATGCCGGTCAGCAGCATCGCCGGCCCGAGCACGAAGACGACGAAGGCGTACGTCAGTTGCTGCAAGGGATCATAGGGACGGAAGTCGGCCAGCGGCGGGACTTGGAAATGCAGATAGGTCACAAGCGAATGCCAGGCGCCCGGAACGATGGACCACGAGGTCGGGATCAGGCGCGCCCACTCGCCGGTCGTGAAGAGCAGGACGACGTAGACAATGCCATTGAGCAGCCAGAAAATGTTGGAGACGCCATGCCAATGGCGGCCCAGACCGAGGTTCTTCCTGCCGGGGAGGGCGAGGAGCGGGGAGATGGCGATCTCGTCGTCGCGCGCCGTGTAGATGACGCCCGGCTCGGTCGGCACGACCTTCTTCGTGAACTTGATCCACTCCGATCCGGGCGTGCAGCCGTCGTTCCAGTAAAAGCGCGGGTGCGCCCCCAGAATCTCGACGCCGCTGCGGATCAGGAGGCCGACGAAGAGCAGATTGACGTAGTGGGCGAGGCGCAACCAGAGAGGAAAGCCGAGACTGGCAAAGATAATCTGCATCGATCGTCGCTCCTTCGTGAGTGTCCATTGTTGCGCAGTGCAGCCAACACTTCCTTTCCCCGGTCAGACGAGCGCTCGTTCCAGATTGAGAAAGGTATAGTGATAGCCATTCTCGTCGTGTGTTTCTTCGAACACCGTTCTGGTAAACGCTGCGTAATCAGGGAAAAACGTATCGCCCGCAATCGTCTGATGAATGATCGTCAGATAGAGTTTGTCTGCGGCACCGATGGTTTGTCGAAATATCCCGCCGCCGCCGATGACAAAGATCGCGTCCCGCTTCTCAGCAGGAACGTCGGCGATCTTCTCCCGCGCGACCCGCAGGGCATCACTGACGGTATGGACAATCGTTGCGGGAATCGGCGGTAGATAGTCGTCCTGCCGCGTCACGACGATACTCTCGTCATTCCGGTATGTCCGGTCAAAGGTTTTCCGGCCGGCGATGATCACCCGACCGTCTATTTTCTCCCGGTACCGTTTCGCATCACCGGGCAGATGCCAGGGGATTTTTCCGTCCCGGGCGATGACACGATTTTCTGACAGCGCCGCGATCAGACAGATCTTCGGCTGCGCTTGCTGTTCGGTGTCCATGGCTCTCTCCTGGGTTGTTCCTGCCCATCGTCCATACCGGTGGTCATCATCCGGGCGCCTCCGCGTTCACTGGCGGTGCGGTATCGGCGCGGACGATGAGGACAGGAGCGGGTGCGTGTGTCACGAGTCCTTCGACGGTACTGCCGAGCACCCAGCGCAGAACGCCACCGCGTCCGTGACTCGCCATCACGACGATGCCCGCCGGTCGCTCCTGCAGGTAGTCGCTGATCGCCTCGTCCGGCCGACTGGTGGCATCGCGCCGCCAGACCGTCCGCACCGTTCGCGTGGGCGTGGCGATCCGCGCCGCGACCGTGGCAAGATACTGCTCCGCCTCTGCTTGGTCCGTCTCCCCCAGACAATCGTCGCGGGGACGAATGCCGTATCGTAGGCGATCGTGGGGGATATCAGGTCGGGCAGCACGGAGAGCAGCACGAGCGGTATCCCGAACGCGTCGGCCAGGTGCGCGGCGACCGGGAGGGCGACTTCCGCCAATGGCGACCGATCAAGCGTGACCGTCACCTCCTGGACCGTCACACGCTTGTGCCGCGTGCCATCCCCCGGCGCCCGCACGATCAGCGTTGGCACCGCCGCGTGGCGCAGGACGTGCTGCGCCACACTCCCCAGCCGCAGCCGCTTGAACCCGGTATAACCGTGGGTGCTCATGACGATCAGCGTACCCGCATCCTCCCCGGCAGCGGCGATGATCTCCGCCGCAGGGTTGCCGTGGGTGATCGCCACCTCACACGCAATCCCGCGCGCCCGCAGCGGCGCGGCGACGTTTTCCAGATAATCCGTCGCGGCCACGGCTGCTCGCGCGTCTGCCTCACGCCGCACGTCGCTCGTCACGCCGAACACATCGCCCGTCCCCAGGTCCGTCCACTGCGGCACGAGTACACTGAGAAGGATAAGATGGGCGCCGAAGGTTTCGGCCAGCACCGTCGCATCGGGCAGTGCCGCTGCCGCGACCGGCGACCCATCGAGCGGCACAACAATCGAGCCAAACATGGTTCTTCTCCACCATCTTCGCGGCTCACCCGGCCGCGATTACGACCGTTCCGGCAACCTTCCCCGCAGATCCTTCGGTCGGAAAGGGCCGGGCTCGGCAATGAGCCGCCGGGCGGCGTCCACCTGCCCCCAGACGTTCCAGAGCAATACCCCGCGTACCCGACCGTCGCGCAGATAGTAGAGCACCCCCTCGCGATGTGGCTCCCGCCAATCGGCCACCACCCCCAGCAGCGCGTCCACCTGCCCAACCGCCTCGTAGCGCGCGTCGAAGAGGTCGGAGTAAAAGAAGGGCAGGTGATCGTAGGATTCAGCGCTGCCCGCCATGGAGCGGCCCGCCATGCGCCCCATCATGTTGGCGTTGTCTTCGTGCTCCACCCGCAGGCGCCCGCTCAGGGCGGGGTTGGCGAAGTTGGCCACGTCCCCGGCGGCGTAGATCGCCGGATCGCTCGTGCGCAGGGAGGCATCCACCTCAATCCCATCCATCGCCATCCCGTTGTCCGCCATCAGGCCCGCCTGTCGTGCCAACGCCACGTTCGGCGTGATCCCGAGTCCGGCGATGACGCCGGCGACGAGGATTTCCCGCACCTCGCCTGTCCGCACATGTCGGAGCGTGAGAGCATGCCGTCGGCCGCGCCGCTCCATGCCGACAGCGCGCTCCTGCGCCGCGACCCCCACGCCGTGCTCGCGGTAGAAGTCGTTGAGGAATCGGGCGTGCGCGGGTGGGAAGATGCGGTCGCCGATGCCCTTCCGAGGAAAAATCAGCACCACCTCTTTGCCGTTCATCGCCAGCGCCGCAGCGATCTCCGCGCCGATGAAGCCGCCGCCGATCACCGCGAATCGCTGCCCCCATGCGGTGAGCGCACGCAAACGCTCGTAGTCGGCCAGCGTGCGATAGTAGATGATCTCCTCGCCCCCGAAGGGAAGACGCCGGGGCGTACCACCTGTGGCCAGCAGTAGCTTGTCGTAGGTGTAGACCGTCCCGGTGTCATCCGTGACGCGCTTGCCCGCCGGATCAAGCGTCTGCGCGGTGCGCCCAAGATGCATCGCGACACCGCGCTCGGCCGTCTCGCGCCGGATACTCTCCAGGGAGTCGCCTTTCCACACGCCCTTCGAGAGCGGCGGCCGGTTGTACGGCGGCACCGGCTCCATGCCAATCAGGCCGATCGTGCCGTCCGGGTCCACTTCGCGAATCCCCTGCGTGGCGGCGGCGGCGGTCATCCCGCCCCCGATGAGCAGATAGGTGTCGTGTGGCATTGATCTCTCCTCACGCTGCGGTGCTGTGGGCCTCGGTGCAGGCTCAGGCGGATGCGCGCTTGCCGTGCGTGTGCGCGATGCGCTCCTGTAGCAGCCGCAGGAGCACTGCGGTGTTGCTGATCTCGCCCGCGTGCGACGCATAGACGAGTGTGACCGTCCCGTGCCGCGCCCGTTCCGCCAGGTCATCGAGGATCGCCTGTGCCGCCGGGATCGCCAGCTCGCGCTCATAGCGGGCCTGGAACTCCGTCCACTTCTTCGGGTCGTGGCCGTACCAGCGGCGCAAATCGGCGGAGGGCGCGATCGCCTTCTCCCAGGCATCGAGTTTGGCTTTGGCCTTGCGCTCGCCGCGCGGCCAGAGTCGTTCGGCGAGCACGCGATAGCCGTCACTCTCGGCAGCAGGTTCATAGACCTGTTTCATCGCGATCATTGGGCCGGTTCCTCACCGAGAAAATGACCGAGCAGGCGCGTCAGTTCCTGCATCCCCCGCACGCGCTCGGCGACCTCGTTCGCGGCGATACGCTGCCGAATTGTCTCGCGCGGCAGCATGTTCGCACACTGTTGCGCCCGTTCCGCCAGTGTCGCGGCGGTGGCGAGATCGTCCGCGAGTGCATGCACCCGCGCGCCAATCGTCTCCATCGTCGGGATGAGGGTTGCGAGCACTCGATCCAGTTCACCGGCCACCGCTAGCGCGTGCAATTGATCCACTTCCGCCGTCAGCATCGCCACGCGGCGCGCATTCGCGGTATCGAGCGGTGCGAGGGCATCCAACCGCTCCTCGAGGTGCGCGACCTGCTCCTCCGCCTCTTCGA
>JALYUS010000832.1 GCA_030853625.1 Chloroflexota bacterium | reverse complement strand
CTCTACAACCTCTATCTCAATCGGATCGGCCTGCACGAAGATTTCATCGGTGTCTTCACGGCAGTCAATACTATTGCGATCGCGGGCGCGGCGCTGGCGCTAGTGCTCAATCAGGAGACCTCTTCGGCATGAAGGTGTGGTTCGTGCAAACAGCCGAAACACGCGCAGACCCGCTCGGCGATCTCCTCCGCCGTCAGCAGGCGGGCGGGCTCGACGATCTTCCGCTTACCGTGCATCCACTTCGGCTCGATCGGGTTGAGCCACGGACTCTTGCTTGGCAACGGGCAGACCACGATCCGCACCCTTGCCTCCCCGCGCTTGACCGCCCGGTTGTGTTCCCTGATCCATCCCCGCACCGCCTTGCTCACATGCCAACTCGCGTTATCCCAGACGAGCAACAACGCCGTTTTCCCCTGTGCTGCCAGTCGTTCGCAGCACCAGTCGAGGAACTGCGTCGTGATCTCGCTGATCGGGCGTCCATCCACGAAGCGCAGCAGCATCCGCTCATCGCGCTCCCCCGTATCGTCCCACTGCCGCACCAGCAGTCCGTAACAGGCGAGCGCTTTCGGATCGGGATCGCGGCGCGCCACCGTCTGCTCGATCAACCGCAGCGGCGCGTCCTGCGCCGCCCAACTGGCGAGCGTGGGCCGCGCGCACCGGCTCCACCAGACTTCGTCCAGAAAGCCGAGCGCCCAGTCGGGATGCGCCATCGCCAGCCGGATCAGCCGATCACGCTCCCTTTTTTCCGGCGATATGCCGGATCGGGAGAGGTGATCCAGCCTTTGGCGCGTTGCCAGCGTACGTCCAGTCGTTTGAGCGTCACCCGAATCGTCTCCCCCGTCACCCGCTGCTTAGTGATCCCTTCGCTGACGCAGACATCAGCGAGCAGATCAAGCGTCCAGAGGCTGGTCGGTTGGTCGAACAGGCGCGGCGATTGGTGGACGAGGGCGCGCAACCGTTCGGCGGCAGCGGCGTCGAAGGCGGCGGTGATCCGATGCGGACGGGAGGAGCCTTCTGTCAGGGTCTCCACTCCCGACTGGTTGAAGGCATGAATCGCGTTACGGACGGTCTGGTCATTACAACCGAGGGTCTGGGCGATTCGCGTGACGCGCTCCTGCCGCGCGGAAGCGAGGAGGATTTGGCAGCGACGCAGCGTGAAGGCATCGGGGGAGCGCAACCCGGCAATCAGTGCGTCGTGGTCGGTATCCGTCAGGAGACGGACGAAGATGGGTGCTGGCATAGACGAGAGCATACCACGTCCCTACCACCTCGTCTGCGCTTGCACTAGTGGTCTGTCACGGATTGTTTGAAGGTTAGGCGAGGTGGCAGTATGCTCCCGGCATCGTTCCCGCAGGGGCGGGGAATGACCGATGGGAGCGGATCGCGATGCCAGCCAAACGATACCACGTTTTCCTCACCGCCGCAGAGCGCACCCGATTGCAGCGCCTGCTCAACGGCGGGACGACTGCGGCGCGCACGCTCACGCATGCCCGCATCCTCCTCAAGGCGGACGAAGGGCCGGGCGGGCCGCACGAGCGTGACGCGGCGATTGCCGCCGCCATTGAGGTCAGCGAACCGACCGTCGAGCGCGTCCGCAAGCGGTGCGCGACCGAGGGGGTCGAGGCCGCACTTGTCCATCGTCCGCCCCGTGCCACCACACCGCCTACCCTCGACGGCGTGCAGGAAGCCCACCTGATCGCCCTCGCCTGTAGTGCCCCGCCCGAGGGGCATGCCCGCTGGACACTGCGCCTGCTGGCGGGCCGGTTCGTCACCCTCGACTGTGGCGTGCCTGTCTCGCACGAGCTGGTGCGCCGCACTTTGAAAAAACTGCGCTCAAGCCGTGGTTGAAAGAGCGCTGGTGCATCCCGCCCACGGCGAATGCCGACTTCGTCTGGCACATGGAGGACGTGCTCGCGGTCTATCAGCGTCCCTACGACCCGCGTTTCCCGCAGGTCTGCATGGATGAGGCGAGCAAGCAGTTGCTCGATCAGGTCACGCCACCCCTGCCGCCCGCGCCGGGGCATCCGGCGCGCGAAGACTACGAATATGTGCGCGGCGGGACGGCGAACCTCTTCATCTTCTGTGAGCCGTTGCGCGGCTGGCGACATCTGACGGTGACGGCCCGCCGCACGAAAGTGGACTGGGCGCACTG
>JALYUS010000827.1 GCA_030853625.1 Chloroflexota bacterium | reverse complement strand
CGATTTCAAAGAGCGTGTGGGGATCAGCGACGAAGAAGCCCGCGCTGACCGCGACTGTTGCATCCGCGAAGGGCGCGGTAATCTGCTCCAGCCAGCGCGCGTCGAGGCGGACGCCCGCATCGGTGATCGCGATGATCGGGAATCGTGCGGCGGCGATCCCCGCGTTGCGACCCGTCGCGATCGTGGCGCCGGTCAGTTCAATCAGGCGCAACGGGCAGCCAAGCCGGCCATGCCACCACTCGACATGCAGTTGCGTCCCGTCGCGCGACCCGCCGTCCACGATAATCACCTCGCACGGACGGACGGTCTGCGCGGCGATGCTTTCCATCAAGTCGCTGACGGAATGGGCTTCGTTGAGCATCGTGCAGACGAGGGAGACATCGGGCGCGTATTCGTCAGCCATTCCTATGCTCCATGTCGGCATAGACCGCCAGCAGCGCCGGTGTGCAGACCGACCAGTCGTACCGTGCGGAGGCACAGGCACGCGCCGCGCATTCCAGGGAGGCACGCCGTTGCGGATCATCGAGTAATGCACATACCGCATGTGCGAAGGACGGTGCATCCGATGACACCATCACGACCTCTTTCCCATCCAAAACAGCAACCCCTTCGCATGCCGCCGGTGTCGCGACGATCGCACAGCCCATGCTCATTGCATTCAGCAACTTCACGCGCACCCCCGCGCCGAAGCGGATCGGCAGAACGTACACGCTGGCCGCAGCCATACAGGGCCGGTCATCCGGCACGCTCCCCGTCACGGTGATGCCGTTGCGTCCATTGTACGCGCGCAGTTTCACACTCGGATTGCGACCGACGAGCGCGCATCGGGCCGCCGGACGCGCGCGGCGGATGTGGGGCCACACCTGCGTCACGAACCACTCCGCCGCATCTGCATTCGCGCGGTAGTCGAATGTTCCCGTAAAGACGACATCCGTCCGATGCGCGGGCGTGCTGACGGCATGGGGCGAATAATGCCCGGTATCCACCCCAATCGGTACGATCTTCACGATTGCGTGCGGATTGAGTGCATGCATCTGCGCCGCGTCGGCATCCGAAACGGCGAGGGTAGAGCGGGCGCGGCGCATGATGGTCGCTTCATAGCGGCGGAGTTTGCGCGCCTGAATCGCGGAATATGCGGCCCGGATAAACCGGCGATCTCGCCACGCCTGTCGGGCCATCCGCTTCTGCAACGTCGCCTCAGCGTTGTGCGCGTCGTAGATGATCGGCACATCTGTTGCCGGGACGCTCGGCCACATCTCCAGACCTTCGACCTGAATGAGATCGTATCCGTCGTCATGACAGCGCCGGGCAATCTCCGGTTGCAGGCGGTGCGCGCCGAGGCGGTGGGCAAGATCGGGTTCCCGCGACAGCACAAGATCGCGCATGCGGCGGGGGAATGTCCGTCGGTACGCGGGGAGCGTGAGCGGGCGGGGCGATCCGTCCACCCCTGCCTGAAAAATGTCGGGTGTGATGAGGTGAACGGTATGACCGCCGACCGATGCCGCTTGCATCAGGTGCCAGTTGCGGATCGCCGCGCCACCCTGCGTTGGATGCGGCAGGTGAGGTGCGACAAAGAGGATACGCATCCTCAATCGTCGTCCGACGCGAGAAAGGCCCGCAGGAGCGCGTGCTGACGGTCGTGCATCGTTGCCCGGTCGGCATCGGTCGCGTCGTCGGCGCCGAGCAGATGCAAGAGGCCATGCAGGGCGAGAAAGGCGATCTCCTCTTCGACGGACAGACCGACTTCCGGCCCTTGCCGTGCGGCGGTATCCCAGGAGACGGCAATATCACCGAGGTAATTGCCATAGCCCGGTTCCATCGGGAACGCCTCATCACTCGCCGTCGCGAACGCGAGGACATCCGTCGGTGTGTCATCGTTCAGGTAGTCGCGATGGAGCGCCTGAATCCCTGCATCGTCGGTTACAAGCAGCGTGAGAGCGGATGTTGGCGTGCCTTCCGACCGCACGGCGAACCGCATCAGGCGGGCAAGCCAGTCGGCATCCAGCCCCGCCTGTTCGGCGCCCGCACTCTCGATGATGACGGTGATTGCGTCCGTTTGCTCCATCAGTCTGTACGTCCGGCTATTGTGGGTTCATCCGCACCACTCGTCCCAGCGGGAATCGCCACCAAATTGGTCGCGTCGGGAGCGGGCGCAAGCGGTTGCGCGGGTTCGGGGTAATCAATCCGTGGGTGATACATGCCATCGAGGACGGCAACGAACGTGCGCTGAATCGCATCAAGATCGCGGAGGGTGAGCGGCGCGGCCGCGAGTTGGCCGTTTTTCAGACGGTCCTGCACGATGCGCTCGACGATTGCCCGAATCGCCGCCGTCCGAGCGGCCTCGACATCACCGTCGGTGGCCGCGCTTGCGTCCGCATTGAGCCGCCCGGCGCGATTGGCCGCTCGCGTCGCAGCCTCGGTCGCGTCCGCGAGCATGATGACCGCCGCTTCTCTGGTCTGCGGAATGGGACCGAGATAGCGAAAGAGGGCGGCGTCAACCGTGCTGCCGTCATGCTCCTTCGCTTTTTGATAGAAGACCTCGGTGCGTGTCGTCCCGTGATGCTGGGCGATTACATCAACAATCGGCTGCGGCAGATGCGCTTCCTCGGCCATCGCAATGCCGTCCGACACATGCGCGATGATGATCCGCGCGGAGGTATAGGGATCGAGCGTATCATGAATATTGCGCATGTTCGCCTGGTTCTCGATGAAATAGGTTGGATGGAGCGCCTTGCCAATGTCGTGATAGAGGACGGCGACGCGGGTGAGCAGTGGGTCGCCGCCGATTTCCTCGACCGCTTTCTCCGCGAGATTACCAACGATCATGCTGTGATAATACGTCCCCGGCGCGTCCTGCGCGAGGCGCTTGAGGAGGGGTTGGCGCGGATGCGCGAGTTCGAGCAACTGGAAGGGCGTGACGATGCCGAACAGCCGGGCGAGCATCGTCACACCGATAAAGGCAACGCCCGCTGACACGATACCGTTGCCGAACGCGAAACCGACCCGCTGCGCGACACCGAGCGCATCCACGGGCGGCGTCAGGAGCAGCCAGCTGACTGCACTGATTGCGCCGATGGCGCCGATTGCTGCGGCGCTCCAGAGAAAGGCGACGGTTGTTTGCGCGCGCTCGGCCAGCAAGACGCCGATCAGACCGGAGATGAGATACATCGCCACTAAGGAGAGGGATTGATCCGCGAAGTACGCGCAGAAGACCGCGAGAAAGACCGTTGACGCCATCGCCAGTTCGGTATTGAGGAGCAGCACGAGAATCATGCTGACACCGGCGACGGGGAAGAGATAGGGCACGACCGCGTGGCCGGTGAGCAGGAAACGGGCGAGAATGATCGGTATACCAAGCGCAACCGCCAGGAACAACGCCTGATTCCGCCGTAGCCGCCCCGCCGTCGTCTTCCAGAGAAAAACGGCGACGACGCCGACGAGGGATGCGGTTAGTCCGAAGACGCCAAGCAACCGCTGAATCGTCAATTTCGGCGCGCCGAGGCCGAGCGATTCGAGTTTTTCGACCGCATCCGGTGTGACGAGATCGCCTTCACGAACGATGACCTCATTTTCCAGCACGGTCACCTTGACATCCGGGACGGCCGCAACGGCCTGTTGCTGCCGCGCGCGCGTCTCGGCGGCGTTCTGGGTCATATTGGCGACAATGTAGGCGCGCGCCAGATCGAGCGCGACGCCGCTTTCGGTCGCACTCAGCGCGTCGGCGCTCGTCACGTTCATCTGCAACTGCGCTGCCGGTTCGCCGCCGACCGGAATTTTCCGATCCGTCAGCGTCGTGCGGAGCGTCTGGCGAGCGGCATTCTCGATGCGCAGCCGAGCGGCGTCGTCGAGGCGGTAGAGCGTATCAAGATCGTAAATGGGCAGTCCCGGCGGGGCGACGGCAGTGAGCCGGTCGCGAAACTGCGTGGGGCCAACACTGAGGTCGCGCTTCGCGGTCTCGATTGCAGAAATGAAGGATTCCATCTTCTGCGCCTGCGTTTCGACCACGCTTGGGTCCTGTGCGAAGACGATGTTCGCCGGGTCCTCAAGGGCGGCGCGACGTGCCGCGCTCGTCTTAATCGCGCTGACGTACTGGACCGTCCGGTTCGCCTTGACCGTCTGCGTCGCCACTTCACCCGCTGTAAGATCAATCGCGCCAGGTTGGTATCGCCAGAGCAGCGTCGTCGTGACGACCGCAATCAGAATGACAGAAAGGGCAACCGAATAGTGCCAGTCGGAGCCGCGCAGGAGCCCCCGGCGCGAGCGACGGAAGGGCGAGGCGGCAATCTCCATCTCGACCGCGCCGTACGAATCGTGCGTGGATTGTGGCAGTGGTGTTTGCATCGCGTCGCGTCCTGCGCCATGTAGTCGGACGGCCGGGAGACGCCGTTACGAGGAGAGTAATTGGCGGACGATACCGGCCAGCGCGCTCCGGTCGGCGCTCTCGCCGACCCGCGCGAGGAGCGCTGGCATCACTTTACTCATGTCCTTCGGGCCGTGCGCGCCCGTCTCGGCGATCACTGCGACGGCGGCGGCACGCATCGTCGTCTCGTCCATCGCCTGCGGGAGATAGGCCTGAAAGATGGCGATTTCCGCTTCTTCCTTCGCCGCGAGGTCTTCGCGCTTGCCAGCACGGAACTGCTCGACGCTGTCGCGACGTTGTTTGATCTGCCGTTGAATGACCGCGCGGACATCGCTGTCATCCATTGCGCCGCCCTCGCCGCCGCGCCGTTCGATCTCGGCGTTTTTCAGGGCGGCCCGCAGGAGGCGTAATGCGTCGCGGCGGGCTGAATCGCCCGCCCGCATCGCATCTTTGAGGTCTGCTTCGACCTGCTGGGGAATTGTTGCACCGCTTTCCGGTGACGCCTCCGGCATGATGTCGCCGCTCCTCGGAATAAAAAAGGGGGTTAGATCGTGCGCGCCTTCTTCAAAAGCTTGCGCCGCCGCGCCGCTTCTTTCTTCTTGCGCTTCACACTCGGCTTTTCGTAGTGCTCGCGCCGCCGCGCTTCCGCAAGAATGCCCTCCTGTTGGACTTTCTTGTTGAAACGCTTGAGTGCTGCCTCGAAACTTTCGTTATCACCGACGACTACTTCGGTCAACCGCCGTCACCCCCCATCAACGACCATGTTGCGAGCATCGGCTCGCCGCGATTTGCCCGCTGAGTATACGGATCATGCAACGTTTCGTCAATGCGACGATGGCGGCGCATCGCCGACGAGCGCGCCGAGCGGCCGCCCGCCGATTAGATGGAGATGGAGGTGTGGTACCGTCTGGCCCGCGTCGTCGCCATGATTGATGATCAGCCGGTAGCCGGAGCCTGCGACGCCGAATTCTTCCCCAAGACGCGCCGCGACGACGAGGAGATGACCGAGCAGTTGCTCGTGTGCTGGTTCGACATTTGCCACGCTGGGAATTGGCTCGATCGGCACGATGAGCAAATGCACGGGCGCGTGCGGCTGAATATCCCGGAAGGCGAGGCAATACTCGTCACGGTAGACGATGTCGGCGGAGATGTCGCCCGCGATGATTCGGCTGAAGAGCGTCGGTGGCGCTGCCATGTTAGCGCTCGCCGCCGAGCGCGGCATCAATGATCGCGCCGATGGCGGGGTCGCCCGGTGTGAGGATTGGCCCGGTCGGCACCGTGGCGAGGTCGAGATGCTTGATGCCACCGGCGGTGAAGAAGCAGATGACCTCGTCATCTGCGTTCAACCAACCGCTCTCGCGTAATTTCCGCGCGGCGACGACCGTGCTCGCGGCTTCCGGGGAGGGCCAGAGACCCGTCGCTGCCGCGATGCGGGGCGCCAGTTCCACCATCTCGTTATCCGTGACGGTGAGGCAGATGCCGCCGCTCTCGCGCACCGCGTCGAGAATCAGATAGTCACCGACCGCGATCGGCACGCGCATACCGGGCGCGATCGTGTGCGCATTTTCCCAGAGCGCGGCATGGCGCTCGCCCTGCTCGAAGGCGCGGACAATCGGCGCGCAGTCCGCCGCCTGAACGACGACCATCTTTGGCCGCTTGGGGCCGATCAGCCCCATCGCTTCCAGTTCCGCGAACGCCTTCCACATCCCAACGATGCCCGTGCCACCGCCAGTCGGATAGATAATCACGTCCGGCACGCGCCAGCCGAGTTGCTCGACGATTTCGAGGCCGAGGGTCTTTTTTCCTTCGGCACGATAGGGTTCTTTGAGCGTCGAAACATCGAACCAGCCGCGCGGGCCGCTCTGCTGCTTGATGATCGCACCGCAGTCATTGATGAGGCCATTGACGAGAAAGAGATGCGCGCCATAGGCGGCGCACTC
>JALYUS010000811.1 GCA_030853625.1 Chloroflexota bacterium | reverse complement strand
CAGTGAACCGGACTCGACCGGAAGTCGCGGCTCCGATGCCCGCACCCGCACCGAGTCGGCTCCCGGCGACCCGCCGTGGTCCGTCGAACGGCGCGAGCCAGTCGGAAGCGCATAGTGCGAGCACAATGGTCGCCCCACCGGCATCGGACGACCGATCGAATGTCCATCAACATGCCCAACTCCGCTCGCTCGTCGAGCATGGCTTCGATCTTGCGTCACGTTTGCAGTCGCTGAAGGCGGCTGACATCGAGGAACTGACCCGCGAGCAGGCGAAAGAACTGATCATCGAGGGCCGCGCGTCGGTTCGGGGTGGTCACTCGTTCAACTAGCACACTCCTTCCCCCTCCCCCACCCCCGTCCGGCCCCCTGCCGGCGGGGGCTTTTCGTTGCCGCATTGTAGGCAAGGATCGCTTGAGCGTAATTCATGCGCTCAAAGGCTGCGATAGACATCTCGTCGGTGGCGAACCGGCACACTCCCGCGCGACAACTCGTACCCTTTACAATCCTCGCGACCCCACCCCGGCGGCTTCGAGCGCGGGCAGACCCTGCGCTGCCGCCGCTTCGACCTCCATCAATGCGGTGTTCAGCGCGGCACGCCAATCGGGCAGATGGCGGGCATTGAGGCGGACGGTGTTCGGGGTGAAGCGGATTTCGCGGCCAAATTGTCGCAGGAGGCGCGACTGATTGAGCCGCGCCGTTGGGACGGGACGCAGCACGATTTCATGCTCGATCTGGTTAATCACTTCGATGCCGACGCCACGCGCCCGGATTTTCCAGCGCACGAGATCGAGCAGTCCGGCCACAGGGTCCGGCAGTGGTCCGAAACGATCGGTCAGTTCGTGCGCCATCTCGTCCACCCCAACGAGGCTGTCGAGATCGGCGATCCGTCGGTAGAGGGTAATGCGCAGCGGGTCGTCCGGCACGTAGGACGGGGGCAGGAACGCCGTCACGGGCAGGTCGAGTGAGACGGGGTGTTCCTCCGGCGTCGCTTCGCCGGTGCGCGCCTCCTCCACCGCCGCGTGCAGGAGGCGCGTATAGAGATCGAAGCCGACCGAGGCGATATGTCCGCTCTGCTCCGCGCCGAGGATATTGCCCGCGCCACGAATCTCCAGATCGCGCATCGCCAGTTGGAACCCCGCGCCGAGGTCGGTCGCCTCCTGGATCGCTTCGAGCCGCTGCTGCGCCTCGACGGTCATCGGCTTTGTCGGGTCGTAGAGGAAGTACGCGTACGCGCGGTTGGACGAGCGCCCAACCCGGCCACGGAGTTGGTAGAGTTGCGTCAATCCGTAGTTCGTCGCGTCGTCCACGATCAGCGTGTTCGCGTTCGGGATGTCGAGGCCGGATTCGATGATCGTCGTGCAGAGCAGCAGATCGAACTCGCGCTGGACGAACTTCAGCATCACTTCTTCCAGTTTACCGTCCTCCATCTGACCGTGGCCGATGCCGATGCGCGCCTCGGGCACGAGGTCGGTGAGCATCTTGTAGTAGTGCGGGATGCTCTGCACGCGGTTATGCACGAAGAAGACCTGCCCGTCGCGATCCAACTCGCGCAGGATCACTTCGCGCACGATGCTCTCCGTGTACGGCGTGACGAAGGTGCGAACGGGCAAGCGCTCCTCCGGCGGCGTCTGAATCAGCGAGAGATCGCGCACGCCTATCAAGGAGAGATGCAGCGTGCGCGGAATCGGCGTCGCGGTCAGCGTGAGCACATCCACCGCCGCGCGCATCTGCTTGAACCGCTCCTTGTGCCGGACGCCGAAGCGCTGCTCCTCATCCACGATAATCAGACCGAGCCGCTTGAAGCGAATGTCTTTCTGCAACAATCGGTGCGTGCCGATCACGATGTCAATCTGGCCGTCCGCGAGCGCCTGCGCCGTTGTCTCGTTCGCGCGCGCCGTCCGCAGCCGCGAGAGCATTTCGATCCGTACCGGGAAGGCCGCCAACCGTTCCCGAAAAGTCCGGAAATGCTGCAAGGCGAGCACCGTCGTCGGCACGAGCACCGCGACCTGCTGACCGGCGTTGACAACCTTGAAGGCCGCACGCAACGCGACTTCTGTCTTGCCGAAGCCTACATCACCGCACAGGAGCCGGTCCATCGGCTCCGTCTCTTCGAGGTCGCGCTGCACTTCCGTGATCGCGCGCTGCTGATCGGCCGTCTCCTCATACGGGAATGAATCGGCGAGCGCGTCGTCCCACGGTGTATCTTCGCCATAACCGGGCCGTGTGGCCGTCTCACGGGCCGCATACAATTTCACGAGGTCATCCGCGAGGTCAAGCACCGCCTTCTTAACACGGCTCTTGGTCCGCGCCCACTCGCCACCACCGAGTTTATGCACCGTTGGCTCCGTGCCGCCCGCCTGATACGGGGCGACCCGGTCAGTCTGATCCACCGGCACGTAGAGGCGATCGGCGCCCGCGTACTCGATCAGCAGGTATTCGCGCGCCGCGCCACTCGTCGTCAGCGTGACGAGGCCGCGATAGACGCCGACACCGTGCTCGATATGGACGACGTACTGCCCCTCTTCCAACCCCTCGATGAAGGTGCGGGCGGCGGTATGCGAGCGGCGCGCCGGGCGCCGAATGACCGTTTGCACCCCGAACAATTCGCGGTCGGTGAGGACAAGTGTGCTGAAGGACGTGCCATGCCAGCCCACAGGGAGCGAGCCATGGACCAATTCGATGCCACCCTGCGGCGGCGGCGTGAGGTGCGCAAGGGGTGAAGCACCGGCGGCGCGTGGCCGATTCGTGCGGGTCATCGGATAGAGATCGGCTTCGAGCAGCAGTTCGCGCAGGCGCTGATCCTGATTGGTCGCGATCACCACGCGCTCACCCGCGACGGACGCACTGCGGATCGCCTCGATGGCCTGATCGAGCCGCCCGCCGAACATCGGCGCGGGAGCGAACCCGAGGCCGCCGAGCGCCAACTGCTCGTCCTCCGCGCCCGGCGTCTCCTCCCACGATCCGATCTCCAGATGCGCGCGCGCGCGGATGCGCTCCTGCACAGCGTCCCAGGGGAGGTAGGGCATGCGAATGTTCCCCGGCAGTTCGCCACCCTGCACGAACTGCGCGCGCAATTCCTCCGCTTGCGCGGCGAGTTGTGTCCCGGCGAGACGAACCGCCCCCGGCTCATCCACGATCACCAGCGTGTCGTCCGGCAGTGCATCAAGGAGCGTTGCCATCTCCGGCAGGAAGTATGGCGTCAGTGGCCCATCGCCAAGCGGCGGCACATCGCCGCGCGCCAAGGCCGCCCGGTGCCGCTCCCACTCCGCGATCACCTCCGGTCGCAGATCGTGCAGATCAATCGTATCGAGCGCGTTGGCAACTGCGGACGCGCGCCACGGCGGCAGTTCAACCGGCGGGATGATCGCGACGCGGTCCACCCGGCCGGACGACCGTTGCGTCGCCGGATCGAACCGGCGGATGCTCTCGATCTCATCGCCGAACAGTTCGATCCGCACCGGGCTGTCCATCGTCGGTGGGAAAATATCAATGATGCCGCCGCGCCGCGAGAGTTGACCGGGCTGCTCGACGAGCGGTTCGACCGTGTAGCCCCAGGCGATCCACTCCGACAGCCGCTCCCGCTCGTTCAAGCGCGCGCCGACCCGCAGGCGCGTCGTGTGGCTCCGCAGTTCCGCAAGCGGCATCACGGGGCGCATCAAACCACCCGCCGCCGTGACGACGACCGGGCAGACGCTCTCCTCGCGCGCCGTCGCAAGGCGGTGGAGGATGTTCAGGCGCGGCGCGGCGGTGGCAGGATCGCGCGCCAGCACCTCGTACGGTAGCGCGTCGGGCGTCTGCCATTGAGAGAGCGCGACCGCATCGGGCGGCAGCCAGGCGCCGATTGCCTCCATCATATCCTGCGCGCGATCGGGCCGCGAGGTGACGATTAGCACGGGGCGACCGAGGTACGCCGCGACTGCTGCCTCAACATACGGGCGCGCGGCGACGGTCAATCCCGGCAGCGGTATCCCTCGACCATCCCCCCGCTCAATCGTCGCCATCAGGGCGGTGAACCACGGCTGGTCGCGGAGCAGCGGCAGGAGGTCAGCAAGCGCCATGCAGAGAGGTTCCTTCCCCGGCGACAGCCCGTCGGCTTTGGAAAACAGCAAAACGGAGTCTCCGATGAGCGTTTCCACGCCTACCGGATAATCACGATGGGAGTATAACACCGTTGTTCGAGCAGCAGCCGGTGCGTGTTTACGGAGTGTTCCGCTCTCCTTCAACATGGGCGGTTTCTTTGCGGACGGTCTCGGTCATCGTCACCGCGCCGCCGATTTGCACGCGGCGCACCAGAATGTCTTTGATGACGGTGGGTAGGACGGTAATTACCACTTCCTGCTCGCGTAGCGCGATATTCAATTCGCGCACGGATACCGGCGGCGCGGTCGTCGGCAGCGGGAGCGTATTCGGGTGCATTGCCTGCAATGAATATGTGTCGTTCGCGGGCGCATTGCCGAACATCGCGCGCACCGCGTCGGATGTGACGGAGAGATGGACGACATTGGACGCCGCATCGTAGCCGCCGATCGTTTGCAGCGGCAGATAGACATCGCCGTCCGCCATCATCGAGGCGCCGGCATGGAGATAGGCCGTCCCAATTGCCAGGACGGCGCCGACGGTGGCGCCATCGCTCGCGGCGAGCGACGCGCCCACCGGAATCTGCCACCATTGCTCGCCGCCGGGACCGTACTGCACCAATGGTGTCTCAGTTGCTTGCATCGTTTGTCTCCTTCACACACTGCGACGATGCGCCTGATGAACGCAGGAATGCGGCCAGTTGTTCCGTCGTCGGCATCCCTGTTGTCGCGCCGAAGACGGTGGTTGAGTAACTCGCCGCCGCAACGGCCCGGCGCGCGGCCTCGTCAATCGCCGCCCCGCCGACAAGTGCGGCGGCGAGCGCGCCCGTGAAGCAATCGCCTGCCCCGGTCGTATCCACAACCTGCACGCGCGGCACGGGGATCAGCAGCGTCGCCGCGCCCGTCACGACGATCACGCCCGCCGCGCCAAGTGTGACGATCACCGTATGCGGCCCCCGCGCTCGTAGCCGCGCCGCGACATCTCCGGCGTTCTCTTCCGTGGCGGGGCTTGCCCACTCGGCAAGGTCGCCCGCCTCCACCTCGTTCGCGACGAGGATATCCACATGCTGAAGCAGGTCGCGTGCCTCCGCCTTGTAGGGCGCGCTGTTGAGCAGGGTCGTCAACCCCGCCGCCCGCCCGCGGGCGAGACCGGCGGCGACAGTTTCGAGCGGCAGTTCGAGTTGCGCGACGAGTACGCCGCCCGCTGCCATCGCCAGCATCGTCCCGGATATGTCCGCGTCGGTGACGCGCCAGTTCGCTCCAGCAGCGACGATAATCGTGTTCTCGCCGCGCGCATTGACGGTGATC
Source organism: Chloroflexota bacterium (assembly GCA_030853625.1). Classification (GTDB taxonomy): domain Bacteria; phylum Chloroflexota; class Chloroflexia; order Thermomicrobiales; family JALYUS01; genus JALYUS01. The sequence goes on along the minus strand of JALYUS010000811.1, from coordinate 16,399 downwards.
AGCGCGACGCCCGTCGGACTATCCGCGATGCGTGTGATCGCGGCGACATCAACGCCCGCTGCTGCCATCTCCTCAATGCGGCGCGCGCCAAAATCGTCCGCCCCGACCGCGCCGATGAACTGCACCGGTGCGCCGAGCCGAGCCGCCGCTGTCGCCTGGTTCGCGCCCTTGCCGCCGCCGATGACCGCGAAATCGGAGCCATGCAACGTCTCGCCCGGTCGCGGGAAATGCGGCGCGCGGACGACCAGATCGGTATTGATGCTGCCGAGCACGACAACGGGGCGCAGGGCGGGCGTCGGTGAGGTCATGCGGGTGAGCGCGCGGCGGTATCCACCGCATACTCGGGGCGGAGGACGGTAGCGCCATGCAGGTAGACGTGGCGGATGTCCCGTTGCGCCTTCTCGGTGTTGATATGCAGCGTCACCCGAATGCACATCGCCAATGCGCCCGGCACATCCATTTCGTGCGCGCACATCTGTGGCACATCGGCCCACCCGACCTGTCGCGCCGCCTTCGCCGGAAACTCGGCGGTGAGGTCGCGCGTCGTCGTCCAGATCGCGCTGGCGATTTCGTCCGTATCCAACTCGTTGAAATGGACGAGCGCGGCGATCAGTTCCTGGGTCGCCTCAATGATCTCTTCCGCCGTATTCGCCGTCACCGTCGTCGCCCCCCGCACACCCCGCATAGCCATCGCTCACTCCGTTCGCACGTAGTGCTGAGTACTGAGTACTGAGTGAAAAGTGCCGAGACGATGACTTCACTGCGAGTCACTTCGGTACCGTACTCAGCACTCAATACTCAGCACTCCCTTTCAGCCAGCGCACAAAGTCGGCGGCGCCGGAGGCGCGTTCCGCTGGGGGCAGGTCGTCCAGCCGTTGCACCAGCGCGCTGCCGACGATCACGCCATCCGCCATTGCACCAACCGACGCGACATGCTCCGGGCGCGAAATGCCGAATCCGACGGCAATGGGAATCGCGACGTGCTGCCGCACCCGATCCAGATAGCCCCGCAAATCGGTCGCGAGGGCATCCCGCGCCCCCGTGACACCGGTTAAGCCGACACAGTAAACGAAACCCGTCGCCAATGCCGCGACCTGCCGGATGCGCTTCTCCGTACTGGTCGGCGCGAGCATCGCGATTACCGCGACGCCGTGCCGGTCGCAGGCGGCACGGAGGTCGCCCGCCTCCTCGGGTGGGAGATCGGCAACGATCACACCGTCCACACCCGCTTTCTCACACAGCGCGGCGAACGGTTCCTCGCCCTTCTGGACAATCGGGTTCGTATAGCCAAGAAAGACGATGGGCGCGGTAACGCCCGCCCGCCGCAGTTTCCGCACATCGTCGAGGCAGACATCGAGCGTCACGCCGTTCGCGAGCGCGGCCTGCGTGCTGCGCTGAATGACGACGCCGTCCGCCAGCGGGTCCGAGAAGGGTACGCCGAGTTCGATGATGTCCGCGCCCGCCGCGATCAGCGCCGGAACGACCGCCGCGACCGTCTCGCGGTCGGGATGCCCGACGGTAATATATGGAATGAACGCCGCTCGCCCCTCCGCCTTCGCCTGGTCGAACGCCGCCCTGATGCGGGCGATCCCGCTCATCATCGTCTCCTCTACCCCCACATGCGTGAGGAATCTACACCCAGCGCACCAGCGACCGTGCCGATGTCCGCGGTTCACCCCTACGATGGTAGGGAAAGTCCCATCGCGTTCGCAACCGTCCCCATATCTTTGTCGCCGCGACCAGAGAGGCAGACAGCGATGATCGCGTCTTTCGGCATCGTCGGCGCGATCTTGATCGCCTGCGCGATAGCGTGCGCCGATTCGAGCGCGGGGATGATCCCCTCGGTCCGCGAGAGCGTCTGCAAGGCTGCCAATGCTTCGGCGTCCGTGATACCGACGTACTGCGCGTGGTCGGCGTCCGCGAGCCAGGCGAGTTCGGGGCCGACGCCGGGATAGTCAAGGCCCGCCGAGATCGAGTGCGTCTCCATAATCTGGCCGTCCGCATCCTGGATGACGTAGGTGCGCGAGCCATGCAGCACGCCGACGCGCCCCGCGACGATGCTCGCGGCGTGTGCGCCCGTCTCGATTCCCCGACCCGCCGCCTCGACGCCGATCAGCCGCACATTCGTGTCCGGTACGAAGGCATGGAACATGCCCATCGCGTTCGAGCCGCCGCCGACACACGCGAGCACGACATCGGGCAGTTTCCCTGCCTGCGCGAGCAATTGCGCGCGGGCCTCCTGCCCGATAATCGCCTGAAAATCGCGCACAATCATCGGATACGGATGCATTCCCGCCACCGTGCCGATGAGGTAGTACGTCGTCCGCACATTCGTCACCCAGTCGCGGATCGCCTCATTGAGCGCATCCTTCAGCGTGCGCGACCCGCTGGCGACGGGAACAACTTCCGCGCCGAGTAATTTCATGCGAAAGACGTTGAGCGATTGCCGCGCGATGTCTACCTCACCCATATAGACGACGCAGTCGAAACCGAGCATCGCGCAGACGGTCGCGGTAGCGACACCGTGCTGCCCCGCGCCGGTCTCCGCGATTACGCGCGGTTTACCCATCCGCTTGGCGAGCAAGCCTTGTCCGAGCGCGTTATTGATCTTGTGCGCGCCGGTATGCGCGAGGTCTTCCCGCTTCAGCCAGATCTGCGCGCCGCCGAGACGGTCGGAGAGCGCCTTCGCGTGATAAGTCGGCGTCGGTCTGCCGACGTATTGGCGCCGCAGATCGCCCATCTCGTGGAGAAAGGCGGGATCATTGCGCGCCTCGTGATACGCCGTTTCCAGTTCGGCAAGCGCGGGCATCAGCGTTTCGGGCGCGTATTGCCCGCCGAACCGGCCATATCGCCCCCGCGCATCGGGGAATTCGGCGGGTGGCGGCAGCGTATCGAGGTACGCCTCAGCGGCCGTCTCAGATCGGGTCTGGACCATCGTGATTGCCTCTCTCATGGAAAGCCTGTCCGGGCGCATCCGCGCGCCCGCTAGTCTATCACAGCAGGGTATGACGAACGGAAGAGTTGTCGCTAGATGTCGTCTTCATGCAAGACGGCCTGCTTGAGCAAATGCCGCAGCAGACCGACTTTCAATGGTTTGTTGCTATGGATCGGGACGGACAACCGTACAAGCATACCGGGCTTCGTGTAGATATGGTGGCTACCTTTTACCCTTTTCAATGTCCATCCATGCCGCTCAAGCGCCGAAGCGAGTTCTTTGCCTGATACGGACTTCATACTGCAATCTCGAGAACCCGATCGTGTTCATCATGCTGCGATGATTCGAGTTCAACCGACAAGCATGCATCAACTGCCTCGTAGAGATTTTCTAACAGTTCCTCGAACGTTTCACCTTGCGTGGCGCAACCAGGAATTCCTGGTACCTCGGCCCAGAGTCCGCCCTCTTCCGCGTCGTGAACGATCACTTTGAGTTTCATCGTGTGAACTCCTTCCAGCACTCATTGTGCCCGTGTATTGCTATTGTATCGCATCGCTGCCCCGTCAGGGGCGACGATGGGATCACAGAATTGCTATCATAATGCCGCCTGGCGTTTCCACCGGTTCGTCCAGCGGCGTAGCGGGTCGAGATCGGTGGATCGGAGGGCGATGCCCGGCTTGCCGATTTTCTGCTCCTGATCGCGCACCGTCACGTCACCCGCCCAGGCATAGAACGGCGCCATCTCGCCGAGCGATCCCTGCCCCCGGTGATAGCCATGCCACCATGCGCGCAAAAAGCAGCGGAGAAACGCCTCCTCGTGGGGACGGAGCGGCGGGCGGACGAACTGCATCAACACAATCGTGCGGGCCAGATCGGCGCGCGGATCGCCGGGCAGGCCGTTCGGCCAATCGAGCACGGCAGTGACGCACGCGTCGTCCGTCATCACATTGAGTGGATGATAGTCAAAATGGCACAAGACCAATGGGCGGCATGCGACCGCCTGTAACCGCTCCCGCAGTCGCGCGTCCAACGGACCGCCCCAATTGAGCCACTGATCGGGCGTATACGGTGGCGCTTCCGCTAGCAGGATCGCGTGCAGCCGCGCCTGCATCCGCCCGAACAGCACGCCGAGCGGCCAGACGCGCAGCGGATTCTCCCGCAAGGCAGCGAAGAGCGTCTGGCCTGGACACCACGAAAGCAGCAGCGCAGGTCGCCCTTGCCATGCCCCTTCCGCATACACCGTCGGGACGGGAATGCCGCCCGCCGACGCCGCGCGCATCGTCGCCACTTCGCGTCGGCATTTGCGCTCCTCATCGGGCGCGAAGACGCGCAACGCGTACCGCCTACCGGGGCGATCCACGCGCCAGATCGCCGTATCCTGCCCGCCGGAAACCGGCGTCACCGCTGTAGCGTCCATGACACCAAGCGCCGCGAGGACGGCGATGGGATCAAGTGCCGCGTCCACCATTGCTCTCTGACATCCCTTTCGTAGGCGGCGATCACCACTCAAGGCAGAGGAATACCTAAATCCCTGCATATCTTTCGTGCGAGTATGTCTGAAATCTCCGTGTGTCTCGGCACGGCAGATGTCTTTTGATTGGCAGGATTCCAAAAAACAGAATGTCGCTGCCCCTCTCGCATCAATTCACAACCATGCTGGCGCAAATGACTGAGCAGCGCCCGCCGCTTCATACCTCTTCCGCGCCTTTTTCGCTCAGTGATATGACTAAGATGTTATTGGTCTTCTTCGCCGGATACCGTCCAACATAGCGATCAACGTCAATGTCGTAATAGCTCCACAGCGCGAGAACTGATGCACTTTCCGCCGTGCCTTCCGTCTCCTTACGGAGTTTGTATGCATGCATCTCTTCCGGTTTTGCTGCTCGCACGCCAAACTCTCGTGTCTCGGGGTCGAATAACAAGACGACGTGTGTTGGATTACCCAAATCGTCCAACGCAACTGCGTTAAGGCTGACCCGCCCTTTCCTTAGCACACTAATCCATGGCTTGTGCTCAGGGCCTTTAGCGCGGACATTCTTAAACTCTTGCAATGGCATCTGCTACTCCGCACGAGAAAGATCACACTTCACATTAAAAAGCATAGCAGGAAGAGAGCGAAGATACAATACAGGATGACGGCAGAGTAGAATGCAGATTCAGGTGCACATACGGAAGGCAAACACACTCAGGTCATGTGAATTTCTTCTCGGATGACCTCTCTGCCTGTCATCTCACGGCGCGTAATCTCGCGATTCGCTTCAAGAACGAGGTGGACTGCTTCAACAAGGTTCTCCCGCGCCTCATCCAGCGTTCTGCCCTGCGTATTCGCACCGGGTAACTCTTCAACAAACCCAATCCACCAATCGCCGTCGCGCTGAAATACTGCGGTAAATTTCTCCATCTTTTGTCTCCCAACTGAAACGGTCATCGCATCGGTAGTATAACGATTATTCGCTTCGCACTGCGATCTCCCGCGCCAGCGGGCCGCGCAGGCGCGCGTCGCCCGCCCGCCGGGTGATCCGCCGCGCGTCGAGGTATTCCATCACCGCTTGCGCGTACTTGCGGCTCGTCCCGACCGCGTCGCGGAACTGCGCGAGTGTGACGCTACCATGTGCGTCAATCAGGGCGAGGGTTTGCGCCACCATCCGATCATAGGCGTCGCGCGAAAAAACGATCCCCTCCGCGACACGGACGATGCTTCCCTCCTCCGCCAGTACTGCCAGCGTCTCCGGGCCGACACCGAGCGTCGCGGGGTCGGGCGGCGCGTACGGCTCCCGCGCGAGCGCGGCGAGCAAGGCATCGGCGGCGGCGCGCGCTGCGGGTGGCAGGGCCACCGTATGGCCCGGCATGCGCACTATCGGGACACTGCCACCATCCGCGACGATGCTCCCATGCTGTTGCAGGTACGCAACGAACGCATCGAAGAGGCGGGGCGCGAGGCCGAGGCGCGATTTCGCCTCCTCGCGCGGCATGCCGCGCTTCAGCGGGTTCGCCGCATGGAAATTGGCGAGCAGGAGCGCCATCCGCGATTCCATCATAACCGCACCACTGTCGAGCAGAAGGAAGGCGTTGGACGACAGGGTATCCATCTCCGGTTGCAGCACAAGCAGTTCGCCCTCACCGATCATTGCCGCAAGGATGGGGCGCGCGGCCTCCTGCGTCAGTCCCGTCGCCGCGATCACCTCCCGTACTTCGCGCGGGCCACTCGCGAGCAGTTGCCGGGCGAGGTCCTGCGGTGTGCCCCGCTTCAGACTTTCCAGCCGTTCGAGCGTCGCGGCGTGGAAGCGGCGATGGCGGCGCGGCGCGCTGTCCACGACCGTCCCGCCGCCAATTGTCTCGCTCGGTGACGGGCGACGAAGGATGAAGCGGTCGCCGCGCACAACCGCGACGGGTTCCGCCAGCCGCAGTTGCACCCAGCCTTCGTCGCCCGCCGCCAGCCGGTCCGCACCGAGTAGCGTCACGCGCCCCTGCACCTCCGACGCCCCGATGAAGAGGTCCACCGGATCGTTCTGTTCGAGCATGGGCGCGCTTGCCGTCATCCGCAGCCGAACATCGAGCAGATGCGTCGGCACGAGCCAGCCCGGCAGCGTCAGCACGTCGCCCCGGCGCACGTCCTCCACCGCGACGCCGCTGATATTGACGGCGGTGCGGCTCCCCGGTAGCGCGAGAGAGACTTTCGTCTGGTGCGTCTGCACGCCGCGTACCCGGCCCCGCATGCCACGCGGCAGCAACTCGACTTCCTGCCCGGCGGCGAGCGTTCCGTCAAGGAGCGTGCCCGTGACAACTGTGCCGAAGCCGGTGATCGTGAACGCACGATCCACCGGCAGGCGCGGGCGACCATGCGGCGCGCGGGGCGGCGTATCAGCGAGGAGCGCATCGAGCGCCGCCTTCAAGGCATCCAATCCCTGCCCGGTCGTCGCGGCAGTCGCGATCAGTGGTGCGTCCGCGAGCGTCGTCCCGGCCGTTGCCTCGCGCGTCGCCTCCGTCGCCAGTTCGAGAAACTCCTCATCCACCGTGTCCGCTTTCGTCAGCACGATCACGCCACGATCAATACCGAGCAGATCGAGGATCGCGAGGTGCTCGCGCGTCTGTGGCATCGGCCCTTCGTCCGCCGCGACGACGAGCAGAGCGGCATCTATCCCGCCGACGCCCGCGAGCATGTTCTTGATGAACCGCTCGTGCCCTGGTACATCCACGACGCTGACGACCTGCCCGGAGGGGAGCGTCAGCCACGCGAAGCCGAGGTCAATCGTCATCTCGCGCGCTTTCTCCTCCGCCAGCCGGTCCGGGTCAATCCCCGTGAGCGCGCGCACGAGCGTGCTCTTGCCATGATCCACATGCCCCGCCGTCCCGACGACGTATGCGCGCTCTGCTGCATCATGTCTGTTTGCGGAATTCGCCGTACTCATACGCCGCGATTGTAGCAGGAAAACCGATTGAACCGACAAGACGCCGGGAGAAGGGATTGAACGCAGAGGACGCAGAGATCGCAGAGGACACAGAGAATGAGTTCTCTTTTCCCCTTCTCTGCGTGCTCTGCGTCCTCTGTAATCTCTGCGTTCAATTCTTGCCCCTCTTGGCGGCTTGGCGTCAAATCTCGGATCAGCCGCCGGGGGATGGGAGGGCGTCGAGCCAGTCATAGGTGAGGTAGGTGTGGAGAGCGGGGCGGAGATCGGTCGCGCTATGCTGCTGGAAAACGGTCAGAAGGTCGCGGGCGGTGATGATGCCGTAGCGATCCTGCGTGAAGAGGTCGCGGAGCGCGGCGACGAAGCGGTCCGTTCCCATCGTATCGCGGATCGTCGCGTAGACGTTCGCGCCGCCCGTGTAGACGCAGTAGTAGTGATCGCGGTCGCTAACGCTACGATCCCAGACCGTGATATTCACCGGGCAGGGGAGTGGGCGGAGGAGCGTGATGGGCACGGCAATCCCTTCGTTGATCGCGTTCTCGAAGAACGTCGCCGCGCCCTCATCCACCCACGTCTCGGTCTGCGGGTGCGTGCCGAGCAGGCCAAAGAACCATTGATGGGAGGTTTCATGCGCGATGAGGGTCTGCATCGGCACGCCGCGCACATGCGTGCCGATCATAATGAGGGTCGGAAACTCGACGCCGCCGGGCATCGCCAGCCCCGCGTCGGCAACGTGGAAGACGGGATACGGGTACGGGCCGACCGTCGCGCTCATCCATTCGATAGCGTGGATCGCAGCGGCGAGAATATCCGCCTCGGAGAGCGAAGCAATCGCGAGGTTGCTGGGATCGGTGTCTACCTCGACGCGCACATCGTCTTTCGTCATGCCATACACCATGTGGTAGGACGATGACAGAAGCGCGGCGAAATCCCGCACATTCGGCGCGTCAATCGTGTAGGTCGTGCGCGCGCCGCTCGTCTCCTGATGCTGGACGCTGCCGGTGCTGACGAGCGTCTGCGACGCGGGCGCGGTCAGCGTCACATGGAAGTTGCCCGTCGCGGTGTAGACGGCGTCGAACTGGTCGTGATAACCGTGATCGTCGGAGAGCATTGGGAACCAATATCCGAGGCGGAGAATATTGCCATCCCGCCGCGTGACATCAAACCCGTCCCCGCCATCCCCGATGTCGAGATGGAACGTGAAGCCGACCGTGCGCGTATCGCCGGGCGCGAGCGCGGGCCATTCCGGGAACGAAAAGCGCACCTCGGCCTGATCCACTGCCGCCGGGATGCCGTCAATCGCGCCACTATCGAGCGCGAACCAGCCGTAATGCGCCGCCGCGACATTGAAGGTGACGGTCGGAACGGATTGTTTGCCGATGTTCGTCAGACGCACCTGCTCCGTGCCGGTGACGTGGATCGCGCCGTTCGACCCGACATCGCCGACCGTCGCAGCGAGCGTGTAATCCGCCGCGAGCGGGGGAATATCCGTCGTCGCGGGGTGCGGGTTTTGCGGGTCCTGACCGCGCACAACGGGCACAAGGGTTGGTACGAAGGGCGGTGCATCCGCCACGACCGCAGCCGGGAAGAGCAACGCAACGAGAAGCAGAATCACGGTGAGGTATCGTTTCATGCCGTCAGTGTAGCGACGCCATTATTTCGAGTCAACCAGGCCGATAGCGCGGTATACTGGCGCTATTGGAGCAGAAGGAAAGGGTACGACGATGCAAAACAGTGGGCACGAGACAGTCTTCACACTGGAAACGACACCGATCAAATTCGGGCCAGGCGCGTCTGATGAGGCAGGATGGGAGCTCAAGCGGCTCGGCGTGACGCGCGCGCTGCTCGTCTGCGATCCCGGCATCGTCCGGGCGGGGATCACCGAGCGGGTGCGGCGCTCCATCGAGGCAGCGGGCGTCGCCTGCGTCGTCTACGACCGCGTGCGCGTCGAACCGACGGTGCAATCGCTGCAGGACGCGGCGGACTTCGCCCGCACGGAAGGGGTGGACGGCTTCGTCGGCCTCGGTGGCGGATCCTCCATTGACACGGCGAAGGTGGCGAATCTGCTCGTCACGCATCCCGCGCCGCTCCTGGAGTACGTTAACAAGCCGATCGGCGCGGCGCGCGTCCCGCCCGGCCCGCTCATGCCGCTACTCGCGATGCCGACGACCGCCGGAACCGGCTCGGAGGCGACGTCCGTTGCGGCGCTGGAAGTCCCGGAGCAGCACGTCAAGACGGGCCTCTCGAACCGCTGGCTCCGCCCGAACCTCGGCATCGTGGACCCGCTTCTCACCCTGACGATGACGCCCGAAGTGACCTCGTCGTGCGGGCTGGACGCGCTCTGTCACGCCGTGGAATCCTACCTCGCGCGGGACTTCACCTCGCGGCCCGTGCCGGAGACGCCCGGCGACCGCCCGATGTTTCAGGGTTCGACGCCGATCGCCGACATCTGGGCAATGAAGACGCTCGCCCTCGGCGGGCACTATCTTCGGCGTGCCGTTCAGAACGGGCAGGACATCGAGGCGCGCACGCAGATGTCGCTGGCGGCGATGATCGCGGGGATCGGCTTCGGCAATGCGGGCACGCACATCCCGCACGCCTGCTCCTATCCGATTGCCGGCCTGAAGCATCTCTATCAGCCACCCGGCTACCCGACCGATCATCCCTTCGTGCCGCACGGCCACTCGGTAATCGTCACCGCCCCCGCCGCCTGCCGCTTCACCTACGCGACGAATCCGGCGAAACATCACCACGCGGCGGAACTGCTTGCCGGCCGCTCACTGCCGAACGCGGACGAGAATACACTCCCATCGGTGCTCATCCAACTGATGCGCGACATCGAAGCGCCGCGCGGCATCGCCGAACTCGGCTATGACGACGGCGACATTGATGCATTAGTCGAGGGTGCACTGAAGCAGCAACGTCTGCTCATCATCTCCCCGCGCGCGCCGACCCCGGATGATCTCGCGACTATCCTGCGCGACTCAATGGCGAACTGGTAATGCAGTCCGCAGTGCCGGGGAGCCATCAGGCCAACACGTTCCCTATCCGCGAGAACGCCCGGTAACATTTTCAATGAGGGAATGCATGGTCTTGACGGCAGTATCCCGCATTGGGTACACTTGCTGTCTGTCCGCACGGCTGCGGCGATTGATCGTGTCTATGAGAGCAGGGAGAAGACCCGCAGATGGCAAACTATACCGGCCCGAAGGCGAAGGAAATGCGCCGCTTCGGCATGGCGATGACCAACTCGCCGAAATACGTCAAGATTCTCAAGCGGCATCCGAACCCGCCGGGTACCTCGCCCCAGGGCAATCGTCGCCGTCCGAAGCAGTCCGAGTACGCGAAGCGGCTGATCGAGAAGCAGAAACTCCGCTACACGTACAACGTGCTCGAAAAGCAGATGATGAACTACATGAAAGAGGCGGTCTCTCTGCCCGGCAACAGTGGCACGATCCTCGTGCAGTTGCTCGAATGTCGGCTCGATAACATGGTGCATCGCCTCGGCTTCTCCACGACGATCTGGGGTGCGCGCCAGTTCGTCAACCACGGCCACGTCCAGGTCAATGGCAAAAAGGTGGACATCCCGTCATACCGCGTCAAGCCGGGCGATGCGATCACGCTCGCCCCGAAGATGCGCGAGAACCCGATTGTGCTCGACGCGCTCGATCAGCACGCGAGTGTGCCGACCTACATGACCTTCGACCGCAACGCGATGGCCGGTCGGCTCGTGACAATGCCGGAACGCGGCGACATCCCCGTCCAGGTGGACGAGCGACTGATCGTCGAGTTCTATTCCCGCCGCGTCTGATCCGCATATCGTCGCAGCCCGCACGGAGAGGCAATCGCCTCTCCGTTTTCGTTGCCCTCGGAAAACCTCTCCCCGACCCCTCCCTTTTAGGGGAGGGGTGACTCATCGCGATACCGAGGCATTCGCCTAACGCCCTGATCTTCAAGAGGTTCACTCCCCCTTCCTTTTAGGGAAGGGGGTTGGGGGGTTAGGTTCCCCGCTGTGGTACGATGATACGGAGGCATGCAGTTGTGTCCACGAAACAGCGGTAGGAGGATGCCGAATGCCTGCCCATCCAGCGACGCTTGCGGACGTGGTGCGCGATGTCGCCCAATGCAACGGATCAAAGTCGGCGATCATTTTTCAGGGCAATGCAATCAGTTACGCCGCCCTCGATACGGCAATCGAGCAGGCTGCGAATGGCTTGGCGGCGCGCGGCATCGGGCACGGCGACCGGGTGGCGATCATGCTCCCCAATCTGCCGCAGTTCGTCATCGCCTACTACGCCGTCCAGCGCGTCGGCGGCGCCGTCGTGCCGATCAATGTGCTCTACAAGGCGGAAGAGATTGCCTACGTCCTCAACGACAGCGAGGCGGCGGCACTCTTCATCTATGAGGGCTTTTACCCGAGTGCGGCGGAAGCATTGCCGAACGTCCCGTCAGTCAGGCACGTTATCTTCCTCGGTACGAGCGATGCCCCCAACGGTACGACGCCGTGGAGCGCTCTGACGGACGGCACCGCGCCGGAACGCGCGCCGGTAGCAATTGCCCCGGACGATCTCGCCACGATCTGCTACACCTCCGGCACGACCGGACGGTCGAAGGGCGCGATGCTCTCGCACCGCAACTTCCTCGCCAACTGCGAGCAGTGCGAGCGCGTCTCACGTCTCAAGTATGGGGAGGAGGATCGCGTCCTGCTCGTCGTGCCGCTCTTTCACATCTACGGGATCAATGTTGCGATGAACGCGGGGCTACGGGTCGGCGCGACGATTGTGCTGATACCGCGCTTCGACGCGACGATGGTGCTCGAACAGATACAGAAACACCGTTGCACCGTGTTTCTCGGCGCGCCGCCGATGTACATCGCCTGGGTCAACCACCCCAATCTGACGGATTACGACCTGTCCAGTGTGCGGGTTGCCGTCTCCGGCGCGGCGGCGCTGCCGGTCTCCGTACTCGAAGATTTCCGGGAGCGGACCGGTGTGGAAATCTTTGAGGGATATGGACTCACCGAGGCGGCGCCGACCAGCCACTATAACGCCGCCGACCCAGTTAATAAACCGGGCACCGTTGGCCCGGTGATCCCCGGCGTCGAGGCGCGACTCGTAGATGATGACGACAACGACGTGCCGCCCGGCGCGGAGGGCGAAATTCTCCTGCGCGGCGAGAATATCTTTTCCGGCTACTGGCGGATGCCCGAAGCGACGGCGGAGGCGTTGCGCGGTGGCTGGTTTCACACCGGCGACATCGCGACGATGGATGAAGACGGCTACTACACGATCGTGGATCGCAAGAAGGACATGATTAACGCGGGCGGCCTCAAAATCTGGCCGCGCGAAGTCGAGGAAGTCTTGTATCGCCATCCGGCGGTGCAGGAAGCCGCCGTTGTCGCACTGCCCGATCCCTATGCCGGCGAGCGCCCGATGGCCTTCGTCGCCCTGAAGAACGGTCAGACCGCGACGGCGGACGATCTGATCGCCTATTGCCGCGCGCATCTCGCCACCTTCAAAGCGCCCCGGCACATCGAATTCCGCCCCGAACTGCCGAAACTGCCGACCGGCAAAATCCTCCGCCGCGTCCTGCGCGACGATGCCCGTCAACTTACAACTATCGCAGGGGCCTGAGAAAACACATGAACCGCAGAGACGCAGAGGACGCAGAGAGGGAAGAGAAGAGAATAAGAGAAATTATGCTGCGGATGCAGGACCCTCCAATGCATTTCCCATTCGCGATCCTCTTTTTCTCCGCATTTCTCTGCGCCCTCTGCGTCTCTGCGGTTCAATCGGTTTCGGTTAGCCGATCTTTGGAGGGTGTATGCGTGAGACGATGCGACGGGTGGTGGTGCTGGGGGCGGGGACGATGGGAGCCGCGATTGCCGGACACTGTGCGAATGCCGGGCTGCGCGTCACGCTACTGGACATCGCGCCGGACGCCCTCACGCCGGATGAAGCGAAGAAAGGGCTAACGCTGGAAAACCGGGCGGTTCGCGACCGGATCGTCCGCGCCGGGTTTGAGCGGATGGCGAAGTCCCGCCCGGCATCGCTCTACAGTGCCGCCGTCGCTGAACGGATTTCCCTCGGCAACTTCACCGACGACTTCGCGCGCGTCGGCGAGGCGGACTGGATCATCGAAGTCATTATCGAGCAGTTGGCGCTGAAGCAGGCCCTGATGGCGCGCATCGAGGCGGCGCGCACACCGGGGAGCATCGTCACCTCGAATACCTCCGGTATCCCGCTGCATCAGATCGCGGCGGGGCGCTCTGCGGAGTTCCGCCGCCACTTCCTCGGCACGCACTTCTTCAATCCGCCCCGCTCCATGAAACTGCTGGAGATCATCCCGACTGCGGAGACCGATCCGGTGGTTGTCGAGCAGGTGCGCCGGTTCGCGGAACGGACGCTCGGCAAGGGGACGGTGCTGTGCAAGGACACGCCGAACTTCATCGCCAACCGGATTGGCACCTACAGCGGCATGACCGGGATGCGCTACGCGCTCGACCACGGCTTCTCGATCGAGGAAGTGGACGCGCTCACCGGTCCGCTGATCGGCAGGCCGAAGACGGCCTCCTTCCGCCTCGCCGATCTCGCGGGCGTGGACATCATGGTGGATGTCGCGGAGAACCTCTATGACCTCGTGCCGGACGACGAATCGCGCGACGAATACCGCGTGCCGGAACCAGTCAAACGAATGGTTGGGGCAGGGCTGCGCGGTAACAAGACGGGTGCGGGCTTCTACAAACGCGTGGACGGCTCCGGCGGTAGTGGCAAACGCGAATTCCACGTCATTGACCTCGACACGCTCGACTACCGCCCGCCACAGGAGCCGGCCATCACGCTGGTCAAAGAAGCGGGTGCGATCCGCGACCTCGGCGCGCGGCTGCGCTTCATCATGGAACGCGCGGACAGTGGCGACCGCGCCGCGCAACTCGTGGAGGCGACGATTGTGCCGACACTCGCCTACGCCGCGCGGCGCGTCCCGGAGGTCAGCGACACGATTACCGGCATTGACGACGCGATGCGCTGGGGCTTCGCGCAGGAACGCGGCCCGTTCGAGACGTGGGACCTGCTCGGCGTCGCGGAAACCGTCGCGCGGATGGAGTGGCACGGCATCGCCGTCGCACCGTGGGTAAGAGAAATGCTTGCGACTGGTCATGCGATGTTCTACCGGCAGGAGAATGACCAGACCGAAGCGTATAGCCCAATCACGAAGCAGTACGAGCCGATCCCGCGCGACCCGAACACCGTTGATCTCGCGGCCCTTAAGGCGGCCGGGAAAGAGATCGAGGGATCGAAGGGAGCGAGCCTGATTGATCTCGGTGATGGCGTGCTCTGCTTCGAGATGCACGCGAAAGCGAATGTCGTCAGCCAGGACGAGATGGGGTTGCTCGACCGCGCGTTGACCCTGCTCGCGGACGACGATGCGTGGCGGGCGATGGTGATCGGCAATCAAGGCGACTATTTCTCCGCCGGGGTGGACTTGCGCGAGATCGGCGGCATCGCCCAAGCGAATCCGGGCGCGCTTACGAACGTGCTCGCATCCGGCCACCAACTCCTGCAACGGCTGCGGTTCTCGCCTAAACCGGTCATCGCGGCCCCGTTCGGCAATACGCTCGGTCTTGGCGTTGAACTCGCCCTTGCCAGCGCGGGCATCTGCGCCGAGGGCGAGACGTACATGGGACTGGTCGAGGCGGGCGTCGGGCTGATTCCCGGCGCCGGTGGCTGCAAGGAACTCGTCCGCCGCATCGTCTCGCCCGCCATGAAGGCGCCGGGGGCGAACGCGCTCCCGGTACTGTCGCGCATCCTCGAAAACATCGGGCAGGCGAAGGTAAGCACGAGCGCCATCGAGGCGCGCGAACTCGGCTACCTCAGCGACACCGACCGCATCGTCCTCGGCAGCGATCGCTTGCTGGCGGAAGCGAAGCGGATGGCGCTCGATCTCGCCGACGCGGGCTACCAATCGCCGCTGCCCGGCAAGCACTGCTACGCGGCTGGGCAGGGCACGCTCGCCGCCTTACTCGTCGGCATCCATCACTACCGCGCGGGCGGCTTCATCTCCGTTCACGATGCGACGGTGCTGCGGGAGATCGCGACGGTCATTTGCGGCGGTCATCTTTCCGCACCGCAATGGGTGGACGAAGAATACTTCCTGCGCCTCGAACGCGAGGCATTTCTTCGCCTATTGCGGAATCACAAGACGCAGGAGCGGATCAAGCACTTCCTGGAGACGGGAAGGCCGTTGCGGAACTGAGGGAACGACCTAACCCCCCGCCCCCCTTCCGTCACTCGGCGTGGGAAGGGGGAGTGAGTCTTCTTGAGATCGGGGTATGATGGGGAAGGCCACGACACTTCGCATGAGTCATCCCCTCCGTCGCGGGAGGGGGCAGGGGGTAGGTCAAGATGGTCAAAGAAGCAGTGATCGTTGCAGGCGCGCGGACGGCGGTGGGGAAAGCGCCGCGAGGGACACTCCGGTCAACCCGGCCGGACGATATGGCGGCGGCCGTGCTCGCCAATGTGATGGAGCGGGCGAATAGTGTGGACCCGGCGGAAGTCGAAGATGTCGTGATGGGCTGCGCGATCCCGGAGGGCGAGCAGGGGATGAATGTCGCACGGATCGCCGCCTTGCGCGCCGGGTTGCCGGACAGCGTCGCGGCGCAGACGGTCAACCGCTTCTGCTCCTCCGGCCTGCAAACCATCGCGCAGTCCGCCGAGCGGATCATGGCGGGTTTCGGCGTTTGCATCCTCGCTGGCGGCACGGAGAGCATGAGCCTGATCGCGGCGGCGACGATGCGCAGCAGCCCGAATCCGACGCTTGCCGCCGAGTGCCCCGATGTCTATCTCAGCATGGGGCTGACGGGCGAGAATGTCGCGCGCGAATTTAACATCAGCCGCGAGGAGCAGGATGCCTTCGCCCTCCGCTCGCATCAGCGCGCGACAGCGGCGATTGCCGAGGGGAAGTTCACGGACGAAATCGTCCCGCTCCACGTCGAAACCGTCTGGGTGGACGACGACGGCACGACGCGGCAGTCGGAGACGATCTTCGCCACCGACGAAGG
>JALYUS010000805.1 GCA_030853625.1 Chloroflexota bacterium | reverse complement strand
TCGTCATGCGACGAAGATGGGGGCCTCATTGGCAGATCCTCTCACTGCTGGACCGTGAACGTCGCGATCCGCGGATGCCCCTTTATATTCCCTGCTCGCTCTCCCCGCAAAAGCCTACGGCGCACCCGAAAGAGCGGGCGAACCTCACTCGTTGCTCATTGCCCCGGTCTGATGTAGCATGCGCGAAGCGATAGAGCGCAATCTCAGCACTCAGCACGTAGTACTTGCGGAAAGGGCATACCCAAGATGGGCGTTTTGCAACCGTGGCACCTAATTGTCATTCTCGTCATTGTCCTAATCGTCTTTGGCGCCGGGAAACTCGGTGGCCTCGGCGGGGCGGTCGGCAAGTCCGTTCGGGATTTCAAAGAGACCATCAAGGATGATGACGAAATAACGCCGGGCAAAAACACGAAGTCCGTTATTGATTAGGCCCTTCGATCTGTGGACGGGAGATCACCACGTTGACGACACCGCCACAAGAAGGGTCGGAACGCGCCGCGCCCGCCGAGATACCGCCCGTGCCTGACCCCGAACCGCGCAGCCCGCGATCCACGCCCGCCGCGCGCGGGAAAGCCGCGACTGGTAGCGCTGCCGGCGAGATACTCGAAACACTGGCGATTGCCGTCATCCTCTTTTTCGCGATGCGGCTGCTCGTGCTCCCCGTCAGAGTGGAAGGGACGAGTATGGTGCCGAGCCTCACGCAGGATCAGCATCTCCTCGTCAGCCGTCGCGCGTACACGCATTGGGACATCGGTGGCCACAGCTGGTATCTCTTCGGCAAGCCCCGTCGGGGCGACATCATTGTGCTCACGCCCCCACCGCAGGAGGCACAGCGCGGCATTCCCTTCATCAAACGGATCATCGGCCTGCCAGGCGAGCAGATACTCGTTAGAGGCGGCAGGGTGTATATCAATAATCAGCCGATTACCGAGCCATACATCGCCGAGATGCCCGCCTACACCTGGCCTCCGAACGGCCAACCGTATGTCATCCCGGCGCACGATGTCATCGTCTTCGGAGACAACCGCAATCGTAGCGAGGATTCCAGCCGCTTCGGCGTTCTTCCCGAGAACCTCATTCAGGGCCGCGCCGTCGCCACCTTCTATCCCGTCAACGAGATCGGTTTCCTTCTCCATCCGGCATACGGCGCGGTGGATGGCGGGCGGTGATCAGCAATCTGTAGGGGCGATTCGCAATCGCCCTCCCTGGAGGCGTCATGAGCAGTGAGCAACGCGTCCTCAGCACTCAGCACGCCGTCATTGACACCGACGTGCATACCGTCATCGCTTCTGTCGGGGTGCTCTTCCCGTACCTGACCGACTTCTGGAAGGAATACATCACCCAATCCGACTTCAAGGGCGCGCGCGAGGACCCGTATCCAAAGAACGCGCCGACAACGATCCGGCCCGACGCGCGGCGGACCGACGGCATCGCGCCGGGATCGCAACTGGCAGTGGTGCGGGAGCAATCCCTCGATCCCTGGCAGGTCCGCTATGCGATCCTCACCAATACGTATGGCCTGGAAAGCGTTCACAACCCGGATGCCGCCGCCGCACTCGCCAGCGCCGTCAACGACTGGCACATCGCGGAGTGGTTGGAGCAAGACGATCGCCTGCGCGCCTCGATTGTCGTGCCGAGCCAGCAGCCGGAGATGGCAGCGCGGGAGATTGACCGCGTCGGCGCGCATCCGGGCTTCGTGCAGGTCGCGCTGCCGGTCCATGCGCTGACGCCGTACGGCAACCGGCTGTACCACCCCCTCTACGAGGCGGCGGTGCGCCACGATCTCGCCATCGGCATCCAGTATGGGGGTGCGCCCGGTAGCCCGCCCTCCGCCGCCGGATGGCCCTCCACCTATCTGGAGGAGCAGGTCGGCATGGCGCAGATTTTCCAGTCGCAACTCCTCAGCCTGATCGTCGAGGGTATCTTCGACCGCTTTCCGACGCTCCGGGTGGCGATAATCGAGGGCGGCTTCACCTGGTTGCCGTCGTTCATGTGGCGATTCGACAAGGAGTGGAAGGGGCTACGGCGCGAGGTGCCCTGGGTGCGCCGCCCGCCGTCCGACTACGTCCGCCAGCACGTCCGCTTCACGACGCAGCCGATGGATGCGCCACCAACGTCGGAGCAGTTCTTGCACATCCTCGACCAGATCGGCTCAGAT
>JALYUS010000798.1 GCA_030853625.1 Chloroflexota bacterium | reverse complement strand
GGGGTGGATTGGGTAGGTGTGGAGGGGTACATGCATATCGTCTTGGGGATGGCGCTCGCGGCGGCGGCGGGGTGGAATGCCTTTCTCGCACTCCTCGTCCTGGCGTTCGCGCACCGACTCAGCAGCCGCATCCCGATCGGGCCGCCGTACACATTCCTTTCCAGCAACATCGGTATTCTCGTGCTGCTCCTCTTGCTCCTGCCCATCGAACTCTTCGGAGACAAAGCGCCGAGAAGCGAGACGATCAATAACCGTCTCGGCCTGATTTACCGGCCCGTTGCGGGGGCGCTCATTATGCTGGCGACGACGACGGGAACAGGATTACCCGCCGTTCTCGCGGCGATCATCGGCGCCGCGCTCGCTCTTGGCATGCACCTGTTGAAGGTGCGCTATCGCCGTCCACTCAGCGGCATTCTCAGCGGCCTTCCATCGCCGGCCGCCTCTGCCGGAGAAGACTTCGTTGTCGCTGTTGGTGCGGTTGCCGCCCTGCTTCAGCCAATCGCCGGGCTGGTCATCATGGCGCTGGCGGCGCTGCTCGCCTGGTGGATCGGCAATTTCGTGCGGCGAAAGGTGCAGCGCGACACGGCAGTTGCTACAGCGCCACAAACTTGACACGGGACGACTCAAGGGGTATTCTACTATCAGACTAAGCGTTACGGGCCATGTTGCCCAAGGGCACCCACGCTCGTTGGCGCGTCAGGAAGGGGCACGGACGAAGGCGATGAAGTTTCAGGATTATTACGCGGTGCTGGGGGTTTCCCGGACCGCCGACGAAAAACAGATCAAGAGCGCCTATCGCAAACTCGCCCGGAAGTATCACCCGGACGTCAACAAAGACGCGAGCGCGGAGGAGCAATTCAAGCGCGTCAGCGAGGCATATGAGGCGCTTTCCGACACCGAGAAGCGGGCGCAATACGACAACGCATGGCAGCAATATCAGCGCTACGGTGGTCAGGCCGCAGCGGGCCAGAATGCGGACGATTTTGCGCGCTGGTTCAGGTCGCAACAGGGCAGCGCGCACGCGAACAGCGCCCCTGGCGGTTTCCGCACCGAGTATTCCACGAGCGGCGATGGCGGCTTCTCGGACATTTTCGAGGCGATGTTTGGTCGCACAGCCAGCCGGGAACGGGGTGGCACGGCGACGCATACGCCACCGCGCACGCGCAAAGGGCGCGATATTCTCGCGGAGTTGGAGGTCTCATTCGCGGACGCCTATACGGGCGGCGAGCGACAGATCTCCTTCGACATGAATCGCGCCGAACCGATGACGGTCACAGTTCCGGCGGGGGCGGCTGACGGGCAACGGCTGCGCTTCTCCGGCAAAGGTCATCCCGGCGCCAATGGCGGCGCGGCGGGCGATCTCGTCCTCGAACTGCACATCCTCCCCGATACTCGCTTCACGCGCGACGAGGTGACGCTGACAACCCTGCGGACGACGGTTGACGTGCCGCTCTACACGGCGATCCTCGGCGGCGAGGTTGTCGTGCCGACGCCGGACGGCAAGCGGTTGTTCGTCAAAGTACCGCCGGAGACGCAGAACGGCCGGCAAATCCGCCTCGCGAACAAGGGCATGCCGCTCGTCGTCGGCAAGCCCGACATACGCGGCGATCTGTTCGTCGCGCTCCGCGTGCAACTCCCGGCGCATCTCTCGGCGGACGAGAAGCGCCTCTTCGAGGAACTGCGGACGCTACGACCGAACGGCTAACCGACATGGCGCACGCGGATGAGCGATCGCGACGCGATGCCGACTTCGCCGCGCTCGTGGCGACCGTCGCAGCCTGTCGGCGCTGCCCGGCGATGGAGGGACGGCGGCGTATCCTGACGACCGCGAACGGCGACATTGATGCGCGGGTGCTGTTCATCGCGGAGGCGCCAGGTCGTGGCGGTGCGGAGAAGACCGGCATACCCTTTTCCGGCGACTTCTCGGGGCGCACCTTCGAGCGGCTGCTGGATGAGGTGGGCTGGACGCGCGACGACATCTTCATCACCAACGCCGCCCTCTGCAACCCACAGGGTACGACCGGTGCGAACCGTCCGCCGAGCCGCCAGGAACTTGCCAATTGCAGCGGTCATCTCCGCGCCACGCTGACCATTGTGAATCCGCCGGTTGTCGTGACACTCGGCGCGGTCGCGCTCGCGGCAGTGGGCCGCATCGAGCCGCACGGATTGAAACTGACGGAGGCGCGGGGGCGGCCACACAGATGGTATGACCGCATACTTGTCCCGCTCTTCCACCCATCGCCCAAAGTGCTGGCATGGTTTCCCTACGCGCGGATGGCCGAGGATTTCCGCGCCTTGCGCGCTGTTGTGGATGCCGCGCTCCCCAATCAGCGTGGCGGCGGACTTTAGCCTGTCGAACCAAAACACTGCGGCAGACGAAAGCCCGCCGCCACCGAGGGAAAATGCCCGATGCCAAACGATTCAGGCGGCGCGCACGTCCTTGATGACGGCGCGGAGTGAGGCGGAGGGGGTGGCGATCTCGAAATCATCACCGGAGCGATGCCCGATCAGCGCCTTGCCGACGGGCGACTCGTTCGAAATGCGCCCTTGACGCGGTTGCGCCTCGACCGCGCCGACGATCGTGTAGGTCACTTCGTCCCCATCGAGATTGAGGGTGACGGTCGAGC
>JALYUS010000740.1 GCA_030853625.1 Chloroflexota bacterium | reverse complement strand
GTTTCAATCCTCACCCGGCCCGAAGACCGGGTGCAACGGGGTGAGTGCGGAGACGATCCGGCACTATCTCGGTTTCAATCCTCACCCGGCCCGAAGACCGGGTGCAACCACGGGCGGCATTCAGGCGCAAATGGATGCCGCGAAGTTTCAATCCTCACCCGGCCCGAAGACCGGGTGCAACGACTTTTCGACGTGCATATCCCCTATTGTTTCACATGTTTCAATCCTCACCCGGCCCGAAGACCGGGTGCAACGGCTCATGCTAGGAAGCCAAGCGGGGCGGGAGTTTTTACGCCACATTGCGCGAACCTCCCCAGAGCGTACCTCGTAATTGCGATAGCCGGACCTCCCTTTTTCGAATTTCCTCGTCTGGACAAGCGTTTGTTCATTGCGCGAACCTCCCCGTATTTCGCCACCACTCCTGGTCCGCGCACGTCAAAGGATGAGCGTCTCGCGAAGATCACGCAGTGGCCGCTTTCCGTAGGTGTAGGAGAATTCGTCGCGCGGCTCGCGCAAGCGATAGACACGCAGACTGTCCTCCTCTTCATTGATAATTCCCAGCAGTCGGTGGAGCATCTGCTCGAACTGCATCGGGGTGAGGTGACACTCGAACACCGAGTATTGTACTCGTTGTCCGAACGCGACGCATACATCTGCGACCCGCCGCAATCGGCGTCGCCCCTCGCGGCTCTCGGTGGAGACATCATATGCGATGAGCACTTCCATCCTCTCTCCTTTCCGCGCAGCGTTTCATCATCACCGGACGACGAAGGCGGGGTAGTGCGTGAGGTCGCCGCGCAGGTGGCGCGCCAGAAGCCGCGCTTGCACATGTGGGAGCAGGCCAACCGGCACCTTGCGGTGGAGGAAAGGATGCGCGACCTCTTCCTTCTTGCGCTCCTGGTAGGCGACGATGACCGTCTTGCGGCCCGCATCCGAGAGATAGACTGCGCCGCCCGCCTGCTCATCGAAGTCGCCGCGACCGATCTGCCGCCGGTTGACGAGCGAGAGAGCGAGCCGGTCCGCCACCGGGGCGCGGAACTCCTCCAGCAGGTCGAGGCCGAGAGCGGGCCTGCCTGGTCGAAGGACATGCAGATAGCCGATTTGCGGGTCCAACCCCACACCGGCGACCGCCGCCACACAGTCTGCCAGCAGCAGAGTGTAGAGGAAGGAGAGCAGCGCGTTCATCCGGTCAAGCGGGGGGCGACGCGACCGCCCGCGTGGGGCGAAGGCGTCCCGATCGTGGCGCACCATCCGGTCGAAGACGGCGAAATATTCCCGCGCCGCATTGCCCTCGTGACCCCGCAGACTGTCAGTCGTCCCGCATTGCGCAATGGAGCGGATCTCCGTCGCGATCGCCGCCCCCGCCGCCCGCAGCGGGTCGGCATCCGCCGGGTCCGTTGCCTCGCGCGCGGCGCGGAGCAGGACGTGGCGGCTGTTTTGCAACTTCGCCGCCGTGCAGCAGCGGGCGATCTCTCGGCTGGCGTCGGCATCGGTCAAGGCGTCGTACTGCGCCCGGCGCAGCAGCACATTGCCACTCACCGGCCCTTCCAGGCGCGCCTTGAACCGCCCATTGCGGTCGAGCCAGATCATCGCCCGGCCGTCGTCGGCACAACGATGCATCAGCGACGGGCTAACGAGCACATTGCCGAAGCAGACGACCGCGCCGAGTTGCAGGAGCGGCACTCGCAGTACCGTCTCCCGCTCCTGTTCAACCCGCACGGTGTCGTGGTCGAGGTGCAGATAGGTTCCGTCTGTCGCGATATAAAGTGTGTTGAGAATCTCTGGCACCGTGGTTCCCCTCTCATGTGGATTCGGGGTTCGAGGGTCGGGGCGAAGTCTCCGTCAGTTCTCAGTCCTTCGTTCTTGCCCTCCCTCGTCCGGTGCGATGGTGAAGAGCGCGTCCCGATAGCGGCGCGCCGCCGAGCCGCCCGCCGTCGCCTCCGGCAGACAGGAGTCGATCAGCGAGCACTTGCGGCAGCGGGCGTCGTTCGGGGCGGTGGGCAGGTGATGCTCCGCAAGCATGGTGTGGATCGCCGCAATGGTTTCCTCCGTCCGCTCGCGGAGTGCGGCGTCAAGTGGGAGGGTCTCGCGGTGGCGGCTGGCATGGTAGTAGATCGCGCCCTCGGGGATCGCCACGCCGAGCATTTCTTCGAGGCAGAGGGCCTGCGCGCAGAGTTGCAAGTCCTCGTGCCCGCCGGGGCGGCGCGTGCCGACCTTGTACTCGACGGGGTAGGGATCCCCCGCGACGAACTCAACGGCGTCCGCCTTGCCTGTCAGGCCCAGTCGCCGCGACCAGAGCGATAGCCCGCGCCGCACCGTGACGCCGCGGCGCGCGTCACCGCCATCGGTGTGGACGCGTTCGTGGGCGCGGTTGCCGCGCAGGGTGTAGAGATTCTCGGAGTACGACTGCTCGACATGGATCAGGGCGCACTGGCGCGGGCAGTAGCTGTAGTGTTCCAGGGCGGAGATCGGTACGAGCAAATAGTCATCGTCGAGCGTGTGCATCGCCTCACCCCACGAGCCGCGTGAGCGTCACGCCGTCCGGCATTGCCCCGTCGTCCACCGTAACGGTGTAATCCGTGAAGATGCGTGGCAAAGGTACGGCTTCGTCCCGCCGCACCACGACCCTCTCAAAGAGTTTGTGCGCTGGGGCGTTGCCGCGGGGATTATCGTGGGTAAAGATGTAGATGGCTTGCATCGCCATCTCGCCACGCGCCGCAGAGCGGTCGAAGTCGAAAAGATTGATGAGCGCTTCCCAGAAGATCTTCAAATCGTTGTCTCCGACGCCGGTTTGCTCCGCGAGTTTCGCGTTGAAGAAGCCGTGGGCGCGGTACAATCCATAGGGCACGATCACTTTACGGCCGAACTCCGTCGGGCCCGTCATCATCCGCGCCGACGTAGTACGGGCATTTCGCGTGAGAAGCTGATTTTGCGGGAAAATCGGGTCAATAGACCGCGCGAATGTCATCTGCATCGGTCCGCGCACCTGCCCCGCATTCAGTCCAGTCGAGAGCACCGCACCAAACATGCGAATATCGTAGTAATCCCGGCACATCCGGTCGCGCGCGCTGTCACGCACGGCAGGTTTGATGTCCGTCTTCTGCTTCGCAAGATTCTTCGCGACTTCCCGCAGTTTTTTCCGCAAGGAATCGTTTTCTGGCGCCTCTTCGATGGTGCTGAAGAGCGCGTTGCGAATCTCTGTCTCGCTCGTGGACTCTCCACCGTAGATGAGCATACCTTCCTCAACTGAGAAAAGGTCCGGTAGGTTCTGCTCGAACCATTCATTCAACTCTTCGTCGCTCAGAGGTGTCTGCGGTGGACGGACACCAACATCCCGGAAGGATTTGAAGATGCGTGAGTTCAATGCCACCTGGCTTTGAATAAAGATCGGCTGATCTTCATATGCTTCCACGTAGTTGCGTACTTTCCGCTTGAGTGCGACATCACTCACCAGACCATGCAGGGTTTGGAAATCCTGCCGAGGCATGTTGTCTGCGTCGGGGTCGCCGTTCGGGTTGCCATCTTTGACATCGAACAGGATCACGAAGTCATGCCGTTTGGTGCTATCATTGTAGGTCATTCTGCCTATTCCTTTCGAGGGTGCATCACTTCTTGGCAAAGTCGGCGCGTTGCGCGTAGAGACCCAGCGCGAACTCGGCGCGCTGCGCGGATGTGAAGGTAGGTGGTACATCTCCTGATTTATCGAGGAGAGCCATCGTGTCGGTGAGCAGACCTAGCAGATACGCAAACCCCTTGTTGCCCGCTTTACGGAGTTTGGGGAGGTAGGCGGTCTCGGCGAGCATCGTCAGTTGCGCGAGCGCCGTCGCGGGGGAACTTGTCCCGATAGTGTAAAAGTGTTCCACAAGCGTCCGATTGAGTTTTGTGTCAGCAGATCGTCGTTGCATCTCCTCGACGATGCCGAGGACGCGCCCGCAGAGGTATGCCGGGGTATCGCGGCTCATGTCTAACCTTTCCATGCGTTCTGCATCCACCTTCCCGTGGGTCAACAGCAATTTCAACAGCGCGGCGACGAGATGGACGGTCTGAAAGTCTTCCTCCTTTGTAGCGACGAGATATTTCGGTTTGCCAAACTGTGACAACGCCGCATTGAGCAACGCGCCGGGTGGGGCGACGCCCTGATACGCGGTGCGGAGCAGGCCACGTATCCCATTAGGGTCGGTGTTATTTACCGCCGCGAGGAGCGATGGGATGGAGAAGGGGCGCGGCTCCTCGCCGCGCGGGCCACAGATGCGCGTCGCCTGCACGTATGCCCCGAGGTGATCGCGCAAGTGGGTGAGTGGTACTTCCAGCCACTCCCGCACAACAAGGCGTGTTTTGGATGCGGAAAGCACCGCGAGAAAGAAACTGTTGGGTTCGAGATTCGTCGCGTGCAACTGTACGGTCCACGGAATGCGGAGGAGGGCTTGTAGTTGCGGCAACTCGGGTGGCGGCGCACCCGTCAGTTCCGCTGCCTTAACCGGTTCCGCGAGTGCCGCATGTACATCTATTTCACCGGTCTCTCCTATCTGCTGCACCGACTCCTTTAGCCAGAATACCGCGAGCTGGCTCTGCATCGGGTCAGGTCTACCGTTTTTCTCCACCCGCACAAGTGTAGAGCGATGCCGTGGTTCCGTCCGGAGGAATTCGATTGTCGTTGTCGCGCGCGATGCACAGGAGAAGCAGATCGGGGCATTGGTAGTCTGAGCCTTGCCGAATGAGCGGAAGGCCCCTTGCTGAAAACTAGTGATCTGGCATGGCT
>JALYUS010000681.1 GCA_030853625.1 Chloroflexota bacterium | reverse complement strand
GGCTTCATCCCCACCGAGTGGTATCCGATTGCCGTGACCGTCTCGGCAGATGGGACGAAACTGGCGGTCGCGAACAACAAGGGCGAAGGCTCGATCGGCACGCCGCAGCGCGCCATCCCGAACGGCGGCAAGAGCGTCTTCAGCCTGACGGGCAGCGTCACCTTCGTGGATGTCCCGAATGCCGACCAACTTGCTGCCGACACCGCCCAGTTCAACGAGAACAACCACTACGGCGCCGCGCTCGCTGATTCGTTGCAACCACCCCGCGCCGATGCCGCGCCGACGCCCGTACCCGCCCGCATTGGTGAACCGTCCGTCTTCAAACACGTCCTCTACATCATCAAGGAGAATCGGACGTACGATCAGGTACTCGGCGATATGGGGACGGGGAACAGCGAGCCGAAACTGGCGCAGTTCCCGCGCCGCGTCAGCCCGAATCATCACGCGCTCGCCGATCGCTTCGGCCTGCTGGATAACTACTACGCCAGCGCCGTGAACAGTGCGGACGGTCACCAGTGGACAGATGAGGCGATCGCGAATGTCTTTGCCGAGCGTGTCTATGGCTTCTACCCCTCCAACAACCCGATGGGCATCACGTCCTACGGCAATAGTTCGCTCGATCTGCCGCCCGATTCGCTCTGGAGCAACGCACTCAATCATAATGTCTCGCTTCGCAACTACGGCGAGGACGGCATCAACACCGTCACGCGGGACGGCCAGGAAGTACCGGCGCAAAGCCTTAACTGGAGCGCGCTGTACAAGGACTGGCGCGACAAGACCGGCCTCTTCACCTATACCGCGAACGCCCTCACGCCACCGCTCCTCAGCACGGAGGATCACGCCTACCCCGCCTTCGAGACGGCGATTCCCGATCAGATCCGCGCGGATGAATGGCAGCGCGAATTCGATGGCTACGTCGCGATGGGCGACTTGCCACAGTTGAGCGTCATCTGGCTACCGGACGATCATACCTCCGGCCAGAAATCCAGCGCGCCGACGCCGGAAGCGCAGGTCGCGGACAATGACCTCGCGCTGGGGAGGATCGTTGATACGCTCAGTCACTCGCCCTACTGGAAGGACACGGCGGTCTTCGTCACCGAGGACGACGCGCAGAATGGCGTGGACCATGTGGACGGCCACCGGACGGTTGGCATGGTGATCAGCGCCTATGACATGCAGGGCATTGTGGACAGCACGCTCTACAATGAAACGAGCATGGTGCGGACAATCGAGCAGATCCTCGGCCTGCCGCCAATGAACCAATTCGATCTCACCGCGCCGCTAATGACGACGATGTTCGCCGACACGCCGGACCTGACGCCCTACACGGTGATCCCGAACCAGATTCCGCTCGATATGCTGAATAGCCAGGCGAGTGCATTGACCGGCCAGGCGCGCGCGGATGCGCTGATCTCCAATACGCTCGATTTCAGCATACCCGATGCCACCGATCCAACGATCCTCAATCCGATCATCTGGCGCGCAACGATGGGCAATCGCCCCTATCCGCATTTCGCATGGGAGAAGAACAAACCCGCAGACCACGGTGACGGGGATTGATGCGTCGGGACAGTTCCTGAATCGCTCAACGACGGACGCGATGCTCCTCGTGACGAGCATCGCGGTCTGTTAATCCGTTTTTCCCTGCTCTGCAAGCAACGGCTATCCTCCTTTCAGCATGATACGTACAATCACTATGCCCCTACGGCACAGGTTATCCACCGGTTCTCTGCCCATACGGGGGTTATACACGCCTCTCCACAGCATGGTGCCTTGCCGTCACGAGGACTAAATGAGTGTTGCTCATTGCACTGTTGGTTGCACGCACGCGCTGCGCATGGCATCATCTCTCCTCTCGCGACCCTGCTTCGCTGCATGCCCGCCCGCGATGATTGCCGTCCTTTCATCGGCGGAGCGAATGATCGGATGCGTCAGCCGCGTGGCGCTCGCCGCAGCAGAGATGCGGCAGGGAATAACAAAGCGTTCTCATTAACGAGAAGGCGGATCGAGCCGGACGAGAAACGAAAGGAGCGCGGACCATGGAAGCATCACGAACCCCTTTCGTGCGCGTGCGGGCGGAAGAAGATGGGACCTTGCAGGTCGAGGTACAGGGATGGCAATTACTCTGGGCGCACACGATCACGATAGACGACGGCGTCGAGTTGCGACTGCGCACGGGCGAAGATGGCGAGCAGATCCGCGAGGGATATGCCTTTCCCCTGCTCTATGGCAATGGCCGCTTGCACCTACTCGCCGAGCCGCCCGACCCCGTCATCATCACCGCAACAATGACGGCCCATGTACCGAGCAACGCGGAGGAGTAGGCAAGGCTTCCTGCTCGATCATTCCAGGCATCAGGCGCGGGTGTTCAACGCCTCCCAGATGCCATGATTGTTGACCATCCATGGCGCTTTACTCCTATTGACAACTAGGTGCTAGCATGCTAGTTTACTAGTGATTTAGCATACTCATGCATGGTTCTCAGCAGCGAGAGGAAGATCGAGATGAATGAGAAGCAACAGTTCAACGTGTACCTTACTCCCGGCACGATCAAACAAATGAAGCATCGTGCTGTTGATGCGCAACTTTCTCTCTCCGATTTAGTCGAGAGCGTATTTACGGCATTTCTCGCACAATCGATTGAGGAGAATGGCGCGGATGTGCCGATGCCCCCAACGCTCGGCGAACCCGGCGTCACAGTGCAACCGATGGTACACGTTGACGACATGGGAAGGGCGTTGGACTTTTACCACATACTCGGCGCAACGGTACTCAACGGAAGTCGAGATGGCGATTGGGCGTTGCTCCGCTTCGGTGATACTGAACTCGGCGTCCTGGCTCATCCAGCGAATCCGGAGCAGAATGAAGGCAAGGTTGAACTGAACTTTGCCTATTCCGCCTCGATGGAGGATCTGGAAAAACGGCTACGGGAAGCCGGTGTGACCATTGTGCGCCCCGTCGGCGATGAAGGATTTGGCTATCAACTCCAAATCGAGGATGCCGATGAGACGTTGATAAAGATCAATCAAATTGACGCCACGCTGTACCGCTAATCTGGCGGGCTGCTTCCCGAAGGGAAAGCAGCCCGCCAGCGTCGAAGTGATCCGTCTTTAGCCATCTGCCTCGTCATGCGATCGCGTACGTCACGCGTATAGACACGGTTACGGTCGTTTCACCCGTCTGGATCGGCGGGGGCGCTGCGGCGGAGCCAGCGGCAGCATTCGCGGCAGGGACGGCGACGATTGCGCGTGGCGGCGGGGGCGTCGTGCTCTCGTCGTCAATTGTCATCACTATGCCGACTGATACGCCGGTCGCCCTGGCGAGCGTATCCGCCTTGTCCCGGGCGTTCAGAACCGCCTGCTCGCGTGCCACACGGCCCGCCGCCTCGGGATCCGCCAGACCGAACGCGACACCACCGACCTGATTCGCGCCCGCTTTCGTCACCGCATCGAGCAGTTGCCCGACTTTGGTGATGTCCCGCACCGTCACATTGACGTTGTTCGTGACGCGGTAGCCATTCAACACCGGTGTGCCGTTCTGGGGATAGGTGTACTGCGGCTGCACGGAATAGTCAGTCGTTTTCACGTCCTTGTCCACATCCACGCCACCTTGTCGCAGGGCGTCAATGATCGCGTTCGTCTTCGTATTGACGTTGTTCTGCGCGTCCGTGACACTCGCGTTCGTCTCCGTCACTCCCGCCGAGAAATAGGCGATGTCCGGCGCGAGCGTTGCGGTCCCCGTGCCGCTCACAGCAATCGTCCGTACGAGCGTGCTGGAAGGAGCGGGAGTAGCAGTCTGCGCGGACGCCGTACTACTGAGCGTCATGGCGGCGATGAGGGTACCGGCAAGTGCGACACTCACGAGCGCCATGCACCGTGCAACGTGTGATCGCATGAGATCTACCTCCTCTGACGAACCCGACCCATTCGGTGGGGTACAGGAGAAACGCCGCCGCGTCCCGAGAAGTTCCCGAACTGTGTAAGAAGCGCCATCCTGTGCGATCGTCGCGCGATCAGCCGACGGCGATCGGCGCGCGGCGCAGGAGCAGCGTCCGCATCACGCTCATCGCGACGAGACGGCCGGTGCGCGGATTTTCCTCGGTTGGGATGCCCTCAATCTCGAACTGGAGCCGCCCGAACGCGCCCTCCGCGACGACCGTATGCATGTTTCGCTTGATGGTCGGGTCAGCCAGCACGCGGACTTCGGTGCGATCCAGTCCGATCCCGG
The DNA here is from genome assembly GCA_030853625.1 of Chloroflexota bacterium. Classification (GTDB taxonomy): domain Bacteria; phylum Chloroflexota; class Chloroflexia; order Thermomicrobiales; family JALYUS01; genus JALYUS01. The sequence continues at coordinate 4,913 of JALYUS010000681.1, read as the reverse complement.
CAAGACTGACGGCGGCAGCGACATTGATGCTCTCCGGGAACTTCAGCGCCCCCTCCCGCGCGCTGCCCCGGAAGACCTCTCGCGCCTCGGTAAGCGCCGCTGCATCCTCGGCGCGCATCAGCGTGCGGGCCGGTTTACGCGTCGTATGCGTGACGCGGGTCAGGCCACCGACAGCGGCGGCGGCAATCGCATCGAGGGCGCCAATCGCGCCGGAGGCCACTTTCGCTTGCGCATTGCCCGCTTCGGCAGCGGCGACCATCGCCTCCATCACGCCCGGTTCCGCGAAGACGCCGACGCTCACCATGATGAGGTCGCACCCCGCGCGCAACACCTGCGGGCCGTGCTCCTTCAGCCCGGCGTGCCCACATGCCTCGACGATCACATCGGGCCGCAGGGCAAGCAAGGCATTGAGGGACGACACAACCGGGACCGCCGCGCCGGGCCGGGGGCGGGCAGGATCGCGGACAACCGCGCCGATGATCGTCACCGCGCCGTCATCCCGCTCCCGCGCCAACCGCGCCACCGCCTGCCCAATCGCTCCCAGCCCGATCAGCCCCACACGCAACGGCACGATACTCACGTTCTTCCTCCGTCCATCGTCGCACCCGCGCCTGCTATCCCACCGGCACCGCGACCTCGCTCGCCGCTACAGGGGCGGCACCAGTGCGCAGGGGCACTTCCTTGAGGAAGAACGCCACGATCAATGCCAGGATGATCGCCGGTATGCACGCGAGAAACACATCGTCGAGTGCGCCCGCGAATGCTGTCAGTACGAGATGCTTGACCGGCTCACCCAAGCGTTGAATCGCCTGAATATTGTTGGCGTCAATCGGCGCGCCGCCGGCCGGTGCGCCAGCGGGTCCACGCGCCAGTTGCGCGGCGAGGTGAGACGCGAGACGACTGGAGAAGACCGCGCCGAAAATCGCCGCCCCGATCGAGGCCCCGATCTGGCGGAAGAAAGTCGTCGAACTCGTCGCCGTACCGATATCGCGATAGCTCACCGCGTTCTGCACGGCGGTCGAGATCGTCTGCATCGAGAAGCCCAGCCCCGCACCGAACAGGAAGGCGTCGAACGCCACCTGCCAGTACGGCGTATCGACCCCCAATCGCCCGAGGAGGACGAGCGCGGGGATAAGCACCGCCGACCCGATGATCGGGAAGATCTTGTACCGCCCCGTCTTCGTGATCAGTTGGCCTGATCCCATCGAAGTGATGAGAAGGCCGAGGATCATCGGCAGCATCGCCAGCCCCGAGCGCGTCGGCGACATGCCCTTCACCGCCTGAAAGTAGAGGGGCAGGAAGATGATCCCGCCGAACATCGCCACGCCCGCGAGGAATCCGAACGTGTTGCCGACGCTGAAGATTGGATTACGAAACAGCCGCATTGGAATGATCGGCTCGATCGTCCGCATCTCAATGAAGACAAACGCCACCGCGAGCGCTACGAAGGCGGCGACCAGCGCCAGCGGCCCCGGCGCCGTCCAGCCGTATGCCCCCCCGGCCCAGTTGAGATAGAGCAACAACGAGGCGACCGCAGCGACGATCATTGCCGCCCCGAGGTAGTCAATCCGGTGCTCGCGGCGCACCACCGGCATCTTCAACGCGACAGAGGTGATGACCAGCGCGGCGATGCCAACCGGCAGATTGATGTAGAAGATCCAGCGCCAGCCGGGACCGTCAGTGAACCAGCCGCCGAGCAGCGGCCCGGCGACGCTCGAGACACCGAAGACCGCGCCGAAGTAGCCCTGGTATCGCCCCCGCTCGCGCGGCGGGATGACGTCGCCGATGATGGCCAAAGCGATCGAGAAGAGGCCGCCGCCACCGATGCCCTGCAGGGCGCGGAAGAGGATCAATTCCGGCATGTTCTGACTGAGGCCGCAGAGCGCCGAGCCGACGAGGAAGATAATAATCGCCGTCTGGAAGATCACGCGGCGGCCGTAGAGGTCGGAGATCTTCCCCCAGAGCGGCGTGACCGCCGTCGAGGTGAGCAGGTAGGCGGTGACGACCCACGAGAGCTTATTCAGGCCGCCGAGGTCGCTGACGATCCGGGGGAGGGCCGTACCGACAATGCCCTGATCGAGGGCAGCGAGGAGCATCCCCGCCATGACGCCGAACATCACGACGACGATCTGCTGGTGCGAGAGGTATCCGGTGGCTTCGGGGCCGTCACCCGGCGGTGATGAACCGATGGAGGTTGATTGGCGATCGGTAGAGATGATGCTCATGGGTTATGCTCCTCATGGGACACGAGCCGGTGTGCAGGTACGCATCATGCCGCCCATCGTCCTCGGTCGGCAGCGCCAGGGCGATACGCGATAGTTCACTTCAATGGAAGCATTCTATCGGGTAGACGTCTCTGTGTCATCGGCAAAGACGATGCAGACGGGGCTACCCGTCTGCACGATGTCGCCGGTCGGATTAAGCATGCCGGTCGTCCGGTCAACGCGGAAGGCGACGATCGTATCGCTGCCCTGATTGGCGACGGAGAGGAATTGCCCTGCCGGATCAAGGGCGAAGAAGCGCGGCATCGTGCCCTGCGTCGGCGCCCATCCCACTGCCGTGAGGGCGCCTGATTCCGCGTCAATTGCGAAGATCGCGATGCTGTCGTGCCCCCGGTTCGATGCGTAGAGGAACCGACCGGACGGCGCGATGGCGATCTCGGCGCCCGTGCTTCGGCCGATGTACGCGGGCGGCAGCGTCCCGATTCGTTGCCGGGGATCGAGCATGCCGCGCTCCGCGTCGTAGCCGTACGTCGTGATCGTCGCGTCCAGTTCGTTGATGACGTAGGCGTATGGCGCATCGGGATGAAACGCGATGTGGCGCGGCCCCGCCCCGGCCCGCGCCTGCACAAACGGCGGATCATTCGGCGCAAGCGTGCCGCGTTCGGCATCGAACCGATAAACAAACGTTCGGTCCAGTCCCTTGTCGGGTACCGCGACAAACCGTCCGGCGGGATCAAACGGGCTGTGATGGGGGTGGGAGCCAGCCTGTTCTACCGGGTCCGGGCCGAGTGCGCCGGTCTGCGTCAGCACCGTGGTCAGCGGGGCGAGCGTGCCATCCGAATTGATTGGCAACGTCGCAACTGTCCCATCCCGATAGTTCGCTACCACCAGCGCCCGCCCGGTCGGATGGACATCCAGCGATACAGGATTGCGCCCACCCGATTGCTGCGTGTTCAGGAAGGTCAAACGCCCCGTACCCTGCTCGACTGCGAAGGCGCTGACCGCGCTGAAATCGTTGCCGCCGTGAACACAGTAGAGGAAACGGCGCGACGGATCGAGCGCCAGAAACGACGGATTGGCGATGCCAGCCAGCCGTTGGACATGCGTCCATCTACCGGAGCGATCATCCATCCGGTAAACGGCAATTCCCTCGCCTGTTCCCGCGCGATCGGGGGTCGTGTAGCAGCCAACATAAACGAACATTATTGAGGATAATAGGGATGCAGACCGCGACCGTCAAGATACTGATATGGCATTCGTGCATAACCGCGCACAAAAAGGGAAGAATATGGTGGTAGCGGGCCTTCCAGCCTACCTTTCGCGGCAAAGGGCAGGCTGGAAAGCCTGCTACCACCAAAAAACAGACAATCACAAGAAAAGGGAAACGCTTCCGCGATTACTATTTCTCCCTCGTCCCTTCGCGGGAGGGGGGCAGGACGGGCGGTATTCCAACCGGGCATTCCGCTGCGGGGAAGCCGTGCATCTTCATCATCTCCGACGATTTCTCCACGGCGATATTGATCACCCCCGGTTCGTGCGCCATCAGCATGCGGTTCAGCGCCGCCAGCCAATGATCGGGGCCGAGGGACTTGGAGAGGGTGAAGTCTGCTGTCAGCGGGCAGGCGCGCATGCCGTCCGTCCGCTCGAAGACGGAGCAGAGGACAATCCGGCTGGTCGGGGCGAGCCGCCGCATCTCACCCACGACCGTCGCATCGTCCAACCCGGAGAGATCGCGGTCCACGATGATGATGTCTGCCTCGGTCGTCGCGAGCAGCGCGAGCAGTTCACCCGCCGTCCCCGCCTCACCGACGACCTGTGCGCCGAGCGCGAGGGTCAGCATCGCGCGGATACTCGCGCGGACATGCGGCAGGTCGTCCGCGATGATGATCTGGCCGGTTGTGCGCTGTTGCTCGTTCATTATCCGCCTCAATAATCCTTTACCACACCGAAAAGCAGTATGCAAGCGTGGGGCCAGCGGAATTGTGCGCTGGCCCCCACGTTTGCGTATTAGACGAGTGCCGGTTCGCGAGCGAATTCGTGCTCGTGCTCCGCTTCGCTCATCACCGCTTCTGTCTCCTCAGCGGGCCGCTTCAGCATCAAGGCGAGCGCCGCGCCAATCGCGCAGGCGACCGCGCCGACGAGCATCGCCTCGGTCAGGCCGCTGACGACCCCGCCGAGCACCGCGTCCTTGACCCGCAGCACCAGCGCCGGGTCCGCGCCCGACAGCGTGCCGCCGCCCTTGCCGAGGCTCGCGTTCGCGATGATTTGCGCCTTCGCGGGGTCAGGTAGCGGCAGACCGTTCACGGCGCTCGCGACATGGCTATGCGAGCAATTCGCGAAGATCGCGCCGAGCAAGGCGATACCGAAGACGCCACCCAATTGCCGGTTCATGTTGAGGATGCCACTCGCCACGCCCGCCTTCGTCCGCTCCACGGCAGCCATCGCGACGGCGGAGAGCGGCGACATTGCGAAGCCGATGCCAATGCCGATCATGATGAAGGAGGGCAGGAGATCGGTGTACGGCGAGTGCGCCGTCAGCCGGAGGCCATCGAGCAGGAGGCCGAGACCGACGAGCACGAGACCAATGAAGACAATCGGTCGCCCGCCGAAACGCCCCGTCAGTTTGCCGCCGAGCGGCGCACTGAACATGATTAGCCCAGTTGTCGGCAGCGTGCGCAGGCCGGATTGGAT
>JALYUS010000659.1 GCA_030853625.1 Chloroflexota bacterium | reverse complement strand
CTCGATCTTGCCGAGGCCGTGCTCCGCCATCACGGCGGCGAGCGCCGCGATATCGTCGGTCAGGCCGGAGGGAAGACCGTGCTCTTGCTCTCGTGCGTCACGTTCATCGTTCATCCGTTCGCTCGCTCGATATAGGTGTTCGACCGCGTATCCACCTTCAGATTATCACCCTGGTTGACGAAGAGCGGGACATTGATTGTCAGCCCCGTCTCCAGTTTCGCGGGCTTGACGGCGCCGGTCGCGGTGTCACCCTTGATGCCGGGTTCCGTCTCGACGACTTTCAGCACGACGGTCGTCGGGATGATGACTTCGATTGGCTCGCCCGCGAAGGTCTGCATGTCCACGGTATCGTTCTCACGGATGTAATGAACGGCGTTGCCGAGCGTCTCCGGCGCAAGTACCGGCTGCTCGTACGAATCGAGGTCCATGAAGACGTACCTGTTATCGTCGTCGCGATAGAGATACTGGACGGTGCGCCGTTCGAGTTCGGCAACCGTGAAGCGCGTGCCGTTCTGGAAACTTTTCTCGGTAATCGCGCCGGTGCGGAGGTTGCGCACGGTGATCTTGATCGTCGCGCTGCCGCGCGCGGTTTTGATGTGCTGGTAATCCATCACCCGCAGGAGCGCGCCCTCGAACTCGATGACGATGCCCTTCTTCAATCCGCCCGTATCAATGACCATGCATCCCCCACCCAACGCGGCGCTTCATGCCGAACGGAGACGCGATCGCGCATCGCTCCGGCAGGGAGCACTGTACACGGCGCACTCACTTTTGTACATCAGATGGCGAGCACCGGTGCGTCGGTCAGGTTGATGATGCCGGTTGGTGTGAAGACGATCAGGTCCTCGATGCGCACGCCGCCCCAGTCAGGCAGATAGATGCCCGGCTCGATGGTCAAGGACATGCCCGCCGCGAAGACGTCCGCACCTTCCTTGCGGGCGCTCGGCGCTTCATGGACCTGCAAGCCGATGCCATGCCCCAACCCGTGCAGGAAGGCATCGCCGTACCCCGCCTCCGCGATCACGCCACGGGCAGCGGCATCGAGGTCGCCGCCCGTCATGCCAGGGCGGGCCACTTCTTCCGCGTGACGCATGGCGCGCAAGACGACATCGTAGACGCGGCGGAATTGGTCGTCCGGCGCGCCGACGACGATGGTCCGCGTCAGATCGCCGCTGTACCCCTCGTACCGCGCGCCCATATCAATGACGACGGGTTCGCCCACACGGATCGGTCGGTCGGTGACGGTGTGATGCGGGCGCGCGCCATTCTCGCCCGCACCGACGATCGTCGCAAAGCCCAACCCCTCGCCACCATGCGTGCGGACGGCTTTCTCCAGTTCCCACGCCACGTCTCGTTCCGTCATCCCCGCGATGATGCGCGCCGAAACCGCGACGAATGCGGCGACCGTGATCGCCTGCGCGCGTTGGAGCAGGGCAATTTCCGCTTCGTCTTTAATCGCGCGAAGGTCGCCGATCAGCGTGCCGATTTCCGCGAGTTCGACAGTGGGGAGCGTTGTCCCAAGCCATTGGTGGGTCGTATACAGCATCGCGCTCTCATCGAAACCGATGCGCCGGATCGTGTGCCGCGCCGCGAACGCCTGGAGTTGTTGCGCGGCTTCGTCCTGAGTGGCGTAGGCGACGATTTCGTAGTCCGGGGCCTCGGCGCGCGCTTGTGCCGCGTTGACGACGCTCGTTCGCAAATAGGCCGCATCCGCCGTGATGAGGAGCGCGCCCGCCGATTCGTTCGGTGGGTGATCCTCGCCGGTGTAGCCGGTCAGATAACGGCGGTTCGCGGGATGCGTGGTGTAGATCGCCGCGAATCCGGCGGCTGCCATCGCCGCCCGTAGCCGGGCTAACCGCGCGGCATGAACATCGGTATCAACGCCAGTCATAGAGTAAGTCCCTCCTCCGCAAAGAGCGCGGCGAGGTAATCGAGCGCGAGCAGGTAGCCGCGCCAGCCGAGGCCGACAATCTGGCCGCGCGCCACCGGCGCGGTCACTGAGGTGTGGCGGAACTCCTCGCGCGCGTGGATGTTCGAGAGATGGACCTCGATAATCGGGCCGGGGAGCATGGCGAGCGCGTCGCGGATTGCGTAACTGTAGTGCGTGAAAGCGCCCGGATTGATGATGACGCCGTCCGCTTGCCGCCCGGCGTCCTGGAGCGCATCAATGATCGCGCCCTCATGATTCGATTGCACGAACGTGATGGCAATGCCGAGCGGTTCGGCGTGCGTGCGCGCGGTTGTCTCGATGTCGGCGAGCGTCGTCTTGCCGTAGATCTCCGGTTGGCGCGTGCCGAGCATATTGATGTTCGGCCCGTTCACCATAAGGATCGTTCGCGCCATGCCGTGCTCCGTTCGTGTCATGCCCAAGCGATGCTACTGCACCCAGCCGCGCGCCCGCAGCAACTCGGCGCCGACGAGTCCAACGACGACACGCTCTTGCAGCGTCGTCCCTAATGGGTTGAATTCCAGCCTGCCGTCCTCAAAGTACTGCACCGTCTTGCCGTTCTCTGTCACTTCTTCGCTGAGGGGCAGACCAAGCAGCGCCTGACCATTATTGGCGTCCCAGTACTGCTTGAAACCGCCGGCCACAACATGACGGGTTTCAGGGAAATAGCGCTTATCAGGTAGCAGATTCGCTGGCGGATCTATACCGGCGCCACCGGGCTTGTTATTCGCATTAAATGCTTCCTGCCCGATCTTGCCGAGGGCAACGGACGACGTGTCCGGGTGCCACTCGAAGCGCGCCCGCTCGAAGTATTGCACGGTATACATGCGATCGTCCGCCGGATTGCGCTCGGTGAACTCCTCCGTCAGCGGGTAGCCGAACCGCGCGATGCCGCCGTTTGCATCCCAGAATTGCTTGAAACTATTGCGCACACTATGACCCGTCTGCGTGAAATAGCGTTGGGTGGCGTTGTTGTCGCCAATCTGCGGGGCGCGCGCGGCCGGTTGATCGCTCCGCTTCATGACATCCCAGATGCCGCTGTCTTCCTGCCCGATCCGCCACAGCCCGAAGCCCGCGATTCCCGCCTGCTGGACGAGCGTGAATTTCGCGTCAAAAGTCGCAGCGCTCTCGAACCAGACCTCATGCTGATCGCCACCGTCGTCCGTGTAGCGAACGACCTCGCTCTGCGAGGGGAGATCAATTGTCCGCGCCGCGCCGGGCCGTTTCGAGCGTTCGAGCGCCTGCCCGTAGGTCACCGCCGTTGCGGTGCCGCCGCTTGTCAGGTCCCAATCGTAGCCGTAGAGCGGCATGCCGAGCAGCACTTTGCCTGCGCCGAAGGTCTGTGCGGCGTAGTTCGCCACATCGCGCACCCAGCCGATTGGCGCCACCGGCCCGGCGTTGCCGCCCGCGTAGTGGTAGTCGTAGGCCATAATCATCGCGTAGTCCACCGACGGCGCGAGGGCGGCATAATCGAAGGCGCCGCCATAGCCGCCGGTCGAATCCGTCGCCTTGCCGACGATGGCCTGGGTGACGAGTTTGCCGGATGGGCGGATTTTCGCCGCGATCCGGGACATTGTGTCCGTCAGCAGCGGGCGATCTTCCGGGCGGATGTCCTCGAAATCTATGTTGATGCCATCGTAATTGCGCGGTACGACGAGATCGGCAATCGTGGCGGCCAGTTTGTCCCGCGCTTCGGGGGTGGCGATTTGCGGTGTGAAGTCCGCATTGGTCGCCGCATTCCTGACCAGCGGGATGATCTTGACGCGCGCGTTGCGGAGCATCGTGTTGGTATCCGGTTCCTCGGTATTCTTAATCGTGCCGTCGCTCTGGAGCGTAAAGTAATTGGGCGATACATAGGTCAGCGCACTCGCATTTGCCTGGAGGGCGGAGAACGAATCCTTCGCGTAGGTGACGTAGTAGGCCCAACGGATAATCGGGGCTGCGGACACCGGCTGTGTCTGCGGCAAGAGCAGATTGGCATTCGGGAAGATGAGCGACAGCGCCAGGAGCACCATCAGGGTTGCCGATGTGCGAAGACGAGCATGCGCGGCATGCAGGCGAAAATGAGCCACCCGTGTCCCTCCCGGTCCAAAAACGTCCGTGCCGCACACGTACACCGCCGCTATGCTATGCACGTACACTGATTACGTCAAGTCATTCCTACTGACATCCGTGCATAACAGCGCGCACATCCTGAAGAGGATGGTGGTGGCGGGCTTTCGCCTGTCCTCCAGCGACGCTCGCGTGGGATACTCATCTCCGCTTGCCGGATTATATCGGCGCGGGGCGCGTTGGCGCGCGCTCGTCGGAGGACAGGGAGGAGAAACGCATGATCCTGAATGTCACACCGATTGAGGCGATCGATTGGGACAGCCCCGGGCGGCGGCTATACCACGTCCCGTTCACGATGGACGGTGCGTGGGGACGCGTGCGCGTGCCGCTCTGCGTCATCTGTGGGCCGCGACCGGGGAAGACGATCGTCGCGATTGGCGGCACGCACGGCGACGAGTACGAGGGGCCGGTCGGCCTCAAAAACCTGATTGGCACACTGCATCCCGCCGAAGTCGTTGAAGGGCGGCTAATCGTCATTCCCGTGCTGAACGTGCCCGCGTTCCAGGCGGCGCAGCGCCATTCGTCGCAGGACGGCAAGAACATGAACCGCGTCTTCCCCGGCGACGCGAACGGCTCGATCACCGAGCGGATCGCCCACTTTGTCACAACAGAGGTACTTGCCCGCGCCGATGTTGTCATTGATATTCACGCGGCGGGCAGCACGTTCGAGATCGCGCGCTCTGCCTCTTTCCATCAGGTCGCGGATCCGGCGATGTTCGCGGAATATCGCGCAACCGCCCTCTTGTTCGGCATGCCCTTCGTGATGGTCTACACGAGCGGGATGGGCACCGCCCTGCTCACCGAGGAAGCGGAAAAGATGGGCAAGATCACCATCGGCGGCGAGTTCGGCTTTGGCGCATCTACGGACCTCGATGGCGTACGGTGGGCGCATCACGGCACGCGCAATGTCATGCGGCACAACGGCCTGCTCGCCAGCCCGGTTGAGAATATCGTCCCCGCGTGGGTAGACCGGCAGCGGGTCGTCGCGCAGACGGATATTGATCGCTACATCACCGCGCCGGTCAGCGGGATTAGCGAGCCGCTCGTCCCGCTTGGCTCCTACGTGCGCGCCGGGACGCCCGTCGCGCGGCTGCACGACTTCGACCGCTTCGACGAACCGGGCGTGGACATTTGCGCCGATCAGGACGGCTATGTCCTCGTCCGCCGCTTCCGCGCCGAAACGAATCAAGGCGATGTTGTCATGGTGATCGGCCAGGAAGTGCCGGAATAGTAGTCGGTAGTCAGAAAACCCAATGAACTGTTGAAGAACTGCGATGCTCAGTGTTCCATCTGACGACTGACTACTGGCTACTATCCCGCGTTCTTGCGATACTGACGTACGGCAATCGTACGGTCACGATAGGATAACGAGACATAATGCGACGCGCGGCGGGAACAATTCGGGCGACGAGGACGCTGCGCGATCTCGTGCCGACGGTGCTCTCCGTACCCGCCTATCAGCGGGTCTGGCGTTCCAGCCTGCTCTATTACCACGCATATCATTTTGAGATTATCACGGCGGGGTGGGTCGTACTGGTCAAGACCGGATCGCCCGTCTCGGTCGGGTTGGTTGGCTTTTGCCGCACAATTCCGATGTTCGCTTTCGGCTTGATTCTCGGTGCGGCGGCGGATCGCTTCCGGCGCACCGATGTCCTGCTCGCTGTGCAGATACTTGGGCTGTCAGCGGCGATGACACTGGCCGTGCTGTTCAGCACCG
>JALYUS010000651.1 GCA_030853625.1 Chloroflexota bacterium | reverse complement strand
GCCGATGCAGATGCGATAGAGAGAGTTGAGGCAACACATGGCATCCGAGATGGTTCATTTCATGTATTTGACGCCCGAAGCGCCGCCGGTACGCCCGTCGCTGCCGGTATCGCTCTCCGAGGCGATCCTGCGCGAGCGGCTCAATCCGGTGATGGTGGCGACGCTCTGGGGCGCGATGGAGGCGACCGAACCGGTCTGCATTCTCTACCGGCGGGACGACGCGCAAATCTCCGCGCGCGTCGTCTGGCCCGAGCGCATCTGGGTGACGGAGGACAATCATGTCGCCGTCCGCGGTTACGACAGCCGCCGGGGCGCCGTCCGCACCTTCCGCTGCGATCGCATCGCGGACGCGCATATTATCGAGCCGTAAGTAGGCCGAGGGATGAGTCTGTATACCGGCGCTCAGTCCCTCGGCGCTTCCTTGTCACCGAGCCAGGGCATCATCTTGCGCAGTTGTGCGCCAACGCGCTCGATCTCGGAGTCCTGCGCCTCCTGGCGCATCGCCATGAACTTTTCGCGGCCGCCGCTCTCATTTTCGGCGATCCACTGGCGGGCGAATTTGCCGCTCTGAATATCCTGCAAGACGAGCTCCATCTTCTCGCGCGCCTCATCGTCGAAAATGCGCGGGCCGGAGGTGTAATCGCCGTACTCCGCCGTATCGGAGACGGAGTAGCGCATGTAGGACATGCCGCCCTGATACATGAGGTCCACGATCAGTTTCATCTCGTGCATGACCTCGAAGTAGGCAATTTCCGGCTGGTAGCCGGCGTTCACTAGCGTCTCGAAGCCGTTGCGGATCAGCGAGGTGACGCCGCCGCAGAGGACGGCCTGTTCGCCGAAGAGGTCGCTCTCCGTCTCTTCCTTGAAGGTCGTCTGCACGACGCCCGCTTTCGTCGCCTTCATCGCCTTCGCGTAGGCGAGGGCGCGTTGGTGGGCGGTGCCTGTCGGGTCCTGCTGCACGGCGATGAGCGCCGGGACGCCGACTCCCTCGACGTACATGCTCCGGACGATGTGGCCCGGCCCCTTCGGCGCGATCATCGAGACATCCACGTTTTCCGGCGCGACGATCTGGCCGTAGTGGATACTGAAGCCATGCGCGAACATCAGCATCGCACCCGGCTTGAGATTCGGCGCGACATCCGCCGTGTAGACTTTACCCTGCAAGTGGTCTTGCAAGAGCATCATCACGATGTCCGCGCCCTTCACGGCGTCGCCGGTGTTCTTGACGGTCAGGCCGTCCGCCTCCGCCTTCGCCTTACTCTTTGAGCCTTCGTACAACCCGACGACGACGTTCACACCGCTGTCATGCAGGTTGAGGGCGTGCGCGTGCCCCTGGCTGCCGTAGCCGATGATCGCGACGGTCTTGCCGTCCAGTAGTGTCAGGTCCGCGTCGTTGTCGTAGTAAATGATTGCCGGCATTCCGGTATCCTCCCCTTCTCCGCATGTCCATCATCCGGCCCACGCCGGTGACGTGTTACGCTGTCGTGCCATTCATCGGGATTGCGCCCAGTTGCTGGCGCAATCTCAGTTCGTCACCCATATACCATTCTTCCACGATCCTACCGTCCGCGATACGGGTAATGGAAATCGCCGGGACGGTCATCGCGGTTCAATCGCTTTCTCGTCATGCGACGTCTTCGCGGAGGCGGGCGGGGGCATCAGCGGGGGCGCTGGGGCGGGTCATGACGACGGTGCCGGTGCGCGCGATCTCGCGGATGCCGAAGGGTTGCAGGAGGCCGAGGAAGGAATCAACTTTGTCTGCCGGGCCGGAGATTTCAATCACCAACTGGTTATGCGAGACATCGACGATCTGGCCGTTGAAGATCGTCGTCAGTTGCATAATGTCCGCGCGGTTCTGCGCCGTCGCATTCACTTTAATGAGCGCCAGTTCCCGCCGCACATGCGGCTCGGTCGTGATGTCCGTCACCTTCAGCACTTCAAGCAATTTGTAGAGTTGCTTCGAGACCTGCTCGACCGTCTCGTCGTCGCCATTGAAGACGAACGTCATGCGGGACAGACCCGGTTGCTCGCAGTGGCCGACCGTCACGCTCTCCGCATTGAAGGTGCGGCGGCGAAACAAACTCATCACCCGGTTCAGGACGCCCGGCTGATCCTCCACGAGGCAGACGAGCGTGTGTGTGCGTTCAGTCATTTTTCCTACCCCCTGACCCCTCCCTAAAAGGAGGGGGAACTTGATCTGAGTATCGTTGTCATCAACGGCCCTGCTACTACCAAGAGGCGCACGGCTGTGCGCCCCTACGTCTCCCCCTTCCTTTTAGGGAAGGGGGCTGGGGGGTTAGGCCGGGTCCGCGAAGACCATCTCCTCGTTGCCGTTGCCGGGGCCGACCATCGGATAAACGTTCGCCTCGCGCTCGGTGCGGAAGTCAATCAGGACGGGGCCGTTCGTCTCCTGCGCCCAGCGGATCGCCGCGTCCACCTCGGCGTGCGCCTCGACGCGGCGGGCAGGGACACCGTACGCCGCCGCGAGCATCAGGAAGTCCGGGCTGGAGATCGGCGTCGCGGATCGGTTGCGCTGATGAAAGAGGTCCTGCCACTGACGCACCATGCCGAGATAGCCATTGTTGATGATGCCGATCTTGACCGGATACCCCTCCTGCACAATTGTTTGCAGTTCGTGGAGGGACATCTGGAAACCGCCATCGCCGACGATTGCCCAGACTTCGCCCCCCGGTTTTCCGGCCTGCGCGCCCATCGCGGCGGGCAGCCCGAAGCCCATCGTGCCGAGGCCGCCGCTCGTGATGTTCTGGCGCGGCGTGTTGAAGATGTAATACTGCGCCACCCACATCTGGTGCTGCCCGACATCCGTCGCGATCGTCGCGTCGTCGTCCGTCAGTTCACTCAGGCGGTCAATGACGTACTGCGCGGAGAGCGTCTTGCCGCCGTCGCGGTCGGCGACGATGCGCGGCGGATGCGCCTCTTTCATTTCCTCGATCTGCGCGAGCCACTCGGCATGCTCGGCGGGTTCCAGTTCAGCGGCGAGCATATGCAGGCTCGCCTTCGCATCGCCGACGACAGGCACATCGGCGCGGACATTCTTGCCGATCTCCGCCGGGTCAATATCCATGTGGATGACCTTCGCATTGCGCGCGAAGGAGGAGAGCCGGCCCGTCGCGCGGTCGTCAAAGCGCATGCCGACGGCGAGCATCACGTCGCAGCGGTTGACGGCGCGGTTTGTGTGCGCGTGGCCGTGCATGCCGAGCAGGCCGAGCGAGAGCGGATGGCTCTCCGGGAAGGAGCCGAGGCCGAGCCAGGTATTGACAACGGGAATCCGCGCCTTCTCCGCCAATGCAAGCAGTTCGGCGGCGGCGGCCGCGATCAACACGCCTTGCCCGGCGATGATCAGCGGCTTGTGCGCCTCACGGAGCAGTTTCGCCGCCGACCGAATCTGCCGGTGGTTCGGCATGATCGTCGGGCGGTAGCCGGGCATACTGACCGCGCGCGGGTACTCGTACTGCACTTCTTCGAGAAAGCAGTCCTTCGGCATGTCCACGAGCACCGGGCCGGGGCGGCCGGTACGCGCCAGATGGAAGGCTTTCTTCAGCGTCGGCGCGATCTCCGCAGCGGTATTGCAGAAGAAGTTGTGCTTCGTCACCGGCAGTGTGACGCCGATGATGTCCGTCTCCTGGAAGCCATCCTTGCCAATCAAATGGCGGACGACGTTGCCCGTAATCGCGACCATCGGCGATGAATCCATCATCGCGGTGGCGATGCCGGTGACGAGGTTCGTCGCGCCAGGGCCGGACGTGGCGATGCACACGCCGACCTTGCCGGTGGCGCGGGCGTAGCCGTCCGCCATGTGCGCCGCCATCTGCTCGTGCCGCACGAGGACATGATGGAACGGGTAGCGCGGGATGGCATCGTAGAGCGGGATAACCGCGCCGCCCGGATAGCCGAAGACCGTCTCCACGCCCTCCTCAATGAGCG
>JALYUS010000649.1 GCA_030853625.1 Chloroflexota bacterium | reverse complement strand
CTGTCGACGTGGCGAACGTGGGCGTGAGTGCTCACGCAAACAGACTCGCCTGCACGGGTGGTGTCTGCCGCGGCCGTCGCGGCGCATAGTCCGCGCGGCGGATCACCTTCAACCACTCCGCGTCGTTCAACTCCCATAGTGGTAACTGCGGCGACGCGAACGGTGTCTCAAATAGCCGCGGCTCCGTGACTGCACGCAGCTGCTTCTTATCCGACTGATACCGCACCCGATATTGCGCCAGTGGCTCATCCGCGAACTCGATCGTCAGCGTCTCGCCGTACAGCCAGACCGCCGCGTGCTCCTTGGCTAGTCCACGCTCCCCATAGATGCGCCAATGCCGGAAGCGCACGTATCCGAGCCGATCGACATAGCGGCCAAACCGCGTGCGGTAGAAGAGCCGATGCAGTTCCTCCGGCGTCACCGGCCGACCCTGCCGCCAGCCCAGTACGTCGCGCGGCGTGTGGCACTGATCCTCCCGGTGTTGATGTGCCCAATGGACCTGATAGTTGTAGTTCACCATCCATTGATCGTGGATCGCCAGCAACTCCGTCCACGTCGTCGCCTTGGCGAAGTCCCAATCGGCCATCCGCCGCTGCACGTTGAACGTCGTCTCGATGTAGTTCTGCCAGGGTCGACCGCGTTCGATTTCGCGCTTCTCGATGCCGAGCGCGGCGTAGATTGCCTTCGCCTGCTTCGCCGTGACGAACACCTTGGCACTATCGCTGATTAAGGTCTCGGGAATGCCGTGCTGCCGGATCGCCGCGTACAGGATCATCAGGTACGCGCCAAGATCCTGCTGCGGGAAAATCCCGCTCGCCAGGATCGCGCGTGAGAAGTTCTCAAGGATGGAGATGCAGTAGACCTTGCCGCCGACATGGGCGACATCGAGATAGCGGATATCGACGCTCCAGTACTGATGGCGCCGCTGTGCCGCGAACGGCATTGGCTTCGGTTCGTGCGTCGGTTGCGCAGGCCCTGCCCCCGGCAGGCCGTAGAGTTTCCGGTTCAGCGCGAGGATGCGGCCACACGTTCGGGGACTCAAATGAATGCCGATCTGCCGCAAGGCGGCGTGGACGCGGAAGGCGCCTAACTCGGGGTTCTCCTGCAACTCCTTGATCGCCAGCATCGCTTTGAGATTCATCTTGCGCGCCGGATGGTGGGGAGCGGAGGATTTATCGTCCAAACCCGCGACGCCTTCGGTGATCCACCGATGCAGCGTGGCATGCACGGTCTCACGGCTCGTCGCGAGATAGGCGGCGATGTTCTTCTTCGTCCAGCCCTCCATATGCAGGCGGATGATCGCGAGGCGGGCTTCCGCGGGATCGGCGATCTGATGATAGGGCGGATAGCGACGCCCGAGTACCGGCGGCAGGGGGCTTTCGGCAAGAATCCGCTTGACGGTATGCGGGCTCGGACGATGGCCGAAGCGGGCCCAGCAGATCGTCGTGATCTCATGGACGCGCAACGCGGGATGCTCGGCCCTGAGCGCGAGGATTGCCTCACGGAGTTGCGGCGGTAAGCGCTGATGTTTCTCAGTGGTCGGGGCGAAGAGGCTGGCCATGCCGTCCTTGGCGAAGCGGGCCGCTTGCCGATAAAGGGTACGTGCGGCCGCACCGGTTTGCTGAGCGCGTTCCGCGGGGGAATGACCGAAGAGGACGACGGGGCGAATCAACTCGTAGGTGAGTTGTTCGGGGAACTGCGTGAGCAGGTGGAGTTGGTGCCAGTCGTCGGTCGGTTCAAGCCGTGGGCGGGCGCGTGCAGGCATCGGTATCCCCAGACGGTCACGCGCGCTGCCATCGCGCGCGGCGGTACGAATGTTATGTCGAGTCCCGACGGGGGATGATAATGGGTTCGCCGTGCGAGTGCAAGCATATATCAATGAGGTCGTGGCTGAATGTGTCGCTGCCGGGCGGAACGGCTTCGGGCCTATATCACGGCCATCCGGCGCCGGGTGCCGGTGCTTTGGTGATGAGGACCTGCCCCGTGCGGGCCGCGACCGCCTCGTCCACGTGCTCGATGCCGCGCCACTCGGCCGCGAGCAGGAACAGTGTCGTGCGGTCTGGTCCGCCGAGCATGGCGGCGAAGATCGCGCGGTCGTGCTCGATCCGCTGGAGCACCTCGCCGCCCTCGCGGATCCGGACGACGGTGCCCTCGGGGGCATCGTCCCGGTTGGTGTGGCTCCGGGTGTCTGCGGTTTGGACCCAGATGGCGCCCTCGGCGTCCATGCAGATGCCGTCCGGGCCGAGGCCCTCGGCCCAGACCCGCCGGTTGGACAGGCTTCCGTCGGCGGCGATATCGAAGGCGGTGAGCCGCCCGGCGAAGGACTCGGAGATGATCAACGTCGCGTTGTCCGGCGTCACCACCATGCCGTTCGGGAACGCCAGATCGCCCGCGACCTGGCGGGCCCTGCCGTCCGGGGGGACCAGCGCGATGATCCCGGACGTGGGCTTCGCGCCGGCGAGGAAGTTGAAGGCGATGCTGTTGAGGTAGATGTTGCCGCGGCCGTCTACCACGATCTCGTTCCAGCCGTGCTCGGCGACGCCGCTGAGGTCAGCGTGCCGGACCATCGACCCGTCCGGTTCCATGCGCAGAAGCTCCTTGCCGGTGACCAGGAGGCGGCCGTCGGGCAGCCAGTCGATAGACCACCCGAGGCTGTGGCCTGGCGCCGCAGCGTTGACCTTGGGAGGTCCGTAGCCGGAGACCTCGCGGTTGCCGTCGAGGTCGAGTGCGATGATCTCGCCTGTCCCCCAGTGGGCGAACCACAGCCGGCCGTCGTGCCAGCGGGGCGATTCGACATAGGCGAGCCCGTCCAGCAGGACTTTGGGTTCAGGCATGGGCGATGTGTTTGACATCAGTGCCTCCTGAGATTCCGGTCACGTCCGGTTAGTGGAGTTGCACCGGTTCGGTGGAGAGTTTACGACATGGTGATGATAGCGAGTTCGCCGCCGTGAGTGCAAGCATGAGTCAACCAGGTCATGGCTGAGTGTGATCGCGAAAGAGTATTATGCCTCTATTGTGCCTGTTTCACGACAACGGAGGTGCCGCCATCTGCGGATGGCAGCACTAAAGCCGCTCCCTTTGCTTCCCTCTCACGCCCCCTCGCGCACTCTCCTGGCGCTACGCCAACACGATGCGAACCGGCGTCGACACTTGCGTCCCACGGATGAACTGATACGGGCCACCCCAACACTCAGCGGGGCGCAGGAGCCAATTCTCGCATCGCCTCCGTTGGCGATGCATTGCCGTGAATGACCGCACCAAGAGCGGCGACCATCTGTGCGGGGTGCGCGTGCGACCAGATGTTGCGGCCGATCGCGACCCCGATCGCACCAGCATCCATCG
>JALYUS010000639.1 GCA_030853625.1 Chloroflexota bacterium | reverse complement strand
TCTCCGCGTAAGGGGTTTCAGGTATGAAGACATTATCCACCGCCGAGGCGCGGGATCAGTTCTCCGATGTTATCAACCGGGCTGCCTACGGGAAGGAACGCATCGTTCTCACACGGCGCGGTAAGGCACTCGTCGCGGTTGTGCCGATTGAGGATGTTGAGTTGCTACGCGAACTGGAAGACCGCATTGACCTCGAAAATGCGCGTCACGCGATCGCCGAGGCAGAGGAGAAGGGATACATCCCGTGGGAAACTGTCAAGGCCGAGTTGGGCCTTTAGGCTGTTTCTCTGTGCCTTTGTGATTCGTATCCCGTTCGCTATCCCTTCACGGCCCCGGCCGTGAGGCCGGAGATGATGCGGCGCTGGAAGAGCAGAACGAGGAGGACGAGTGGCAGGGTGACGATGATAGACGCTGCCGTGATCTGTCCCCACGGAAATTGCGACGAAACGTCCGCGCCGGTGAACTGAGCGATGGCCACCGTCGCGGTCAGTTTGTTCTCCTGTGTCATGAAGGTGCGGGCAAAGAGGAACTCGTTCCATGCCTGAATGAAGAGCAGGATGGCGGCGGTGAAGACGCCCGGCGCGGCGAGCGGCGCAACAATCTTGATGAACGTCTGCATCCGCGTGCAACCGTCCACGCGTGCGGACTCCTCCAACTCCAGCGGCAACTCGCGGAAGAAGGCGTTGAGCGTCCAGATGCACAAGGGCAGCGTGAAGGTGACGTTCGGCAGGATCAGCGCCCAGTAATTATTCGTGAGATGCCAGGCATTGAACTGGCGGAAGAGTGGGCCGATAATCGCGATACCGGGAAACATCGCGATGCCGAGGACGAGCGCCAGGATTAGATTCTTGCCGGGGAATTGGAGCCGGGCGAGGGCGTAGGCGCAGATCGCCCCGATCAGGAGCGAGATTGCCGTGGCGGCGGAAGCCACAATCAGGCTGTTCAGAAGGGAGTGCGTGAAGCGGCTGAGATGGAAGATCTTATTGTAATTGGCGAGATCAATCGGGTTTGGGAGATAGTGTACGGGAACGGTGAAGATCGTGTTGTCGCCCTTGAGAGAGGTGTCGAGCGTCCAGAGAAACGGTGCGAGGCAAAAGATAATGAACAAGGCGACGAGCAGGTAGAAAACTGTCTGTTGCAGCCCATTCGACCGACCACGCCGTCTCTGCACGGGCGTCTGCGTGGCGGGGGCAAGCCCGCTGGCGCTTCCGAGCGGCTGGCTCAACTGCGGAGCCGTCATGACCGACCTCCTTGCGCGGGAGCGCCGAGTATCTTGATATAGAGGAAACTGACGAGCACGACGATCAGGAAGGTCGAGACGGCGAGTGCGGAGCCGTAGCCAAAGTTCAGATTCGTGAAGAGCGTGTTGTACGCGTAGAGCACCAGCGTCTCCGTGGACTGCCCCGGCCCGCCGTTCGTCAGCACGCGGGGCAGGTCAAAGATGCGCACCGCGTCAATCGTGCGGAAGAGGAGCGCGACGAGGATGGTCGGCTTCATCAGCGGCAGCGTGATCTTCCAGAAGTTCTGCCATGCGTTCGTGCCATCAATCGCCGCCGCTTCGTAGAGATCGGCGGGAATCAGTTGCATCCCGGCCATCAAGAGGAGGGCCATGAAGGGCGTCGTCTTCCAGATTTCCGCGCCGATCATCGCCCAGATCGTGATGCCCGGTTGGGCCAGGAAGATGATCGGTTTGCTAATGATGTGCAATCGCATCAGGATGTCGTTGAAGACGCCGTAGCGTGCGTCATAGATCCAAGACCACATTTGCGCGGAGACGACGGTTGTAATCGCCCATGGCACGAGGATAGAGGCGCGCACGATCCCTCGTCCGTGGAAGGCACGGTTGAGGAGGAGCGCGATGATCATGCCGAGGACGAGTTCGACGCCGACCGAGACGAAGACGACACGCGCAGTCACGCCGAGCGCATTGTGCCAGCGCGAATCCTGCAAAATATCTTTGTAGTTCTGGAGCCAGGTCAGCGGGCGCGGCTGGTTGGCGAAGCGCAGGCTGAGCTTGTGCATGCTATCCCAGATCGAGCGGAGCAGCGGATAAAAGGCGATCACGATGATGGTAATGACGGCGGGGGCAACGAGCGCGATGCCGAGCCGCGCGTCCGCCCGTGCCTGCGTTGATCCCCATCGTCGTGTACGGGCTACGTTGGCCGCGACTGGTGTGGCGGTCTGCTCAGTGGTCGCCATACGCTCCCTCCATAGTAGGCAGTGGTTAGCAGGCAGAAGGAAGCATTGAGTGCATTCCTTCTGCCCACTGTCTGCTGCCTACTCCCTACTGTTTGATGATCTTCCGCATCCCGTCGGCCATGTCCTTGATCGCGGCGGCGGAATCCTTCTTGTTCGAGAAGGAGAGGCCGAACTGCGGCTGCACCGCGTCTGAGGACATCTGCCCCCAGAACGGCGTGACCGGGCGCGGCTTCAAATTGTCGAGCGATGCCTGCGCGCTCTTTGCGTAGGGGTACTTCGCCTGTATCTGTGGATTATCGAAGACTGCGGGCCGGGAAGGCAAGTTAACGTTGTCCAACATGCGTGCTGTCTGCTGTTCTAGCGAGGTGAGCCATTGCAGCGCCGTGACGGACTCCTTCTGGTGCTTGGAGTAGGTGGAAAC
>JALYUS010000634.1 GCA_030853625.1 Chloroflexota bacterium | reverse complement strand
CGTGAGTGTATCAAGCGCGGTCATTGAACCCTCATCGGTGCGTTGTTTCCTGTCATCGCACAAGCCAATGCCCGCGCCCCCATGATTGTACGGTATTCTCGCAACGCGGTTATGCGACTGCCGCATGCGGGGCGCGCTGCCCAGTACGACAAGCACGCGGCATGTCTGCGCCACATCTTCGACAATGTGCGTGGAAAGCAGCACCGTCCGGTTGCCCGCGAGATCGGCGAGCAGGTTGCGGAAGCGGATGCGCTCCTCCGGATCGAGGCCCGCCGTCGGCTCATCCACGATCAGCAGTGTCGTCTTCCCCGCGCCATTCGGTCCCAGCAGGCCGTACATCCCCGTTGGGATCGTCAAATCTATATTCGCCAGCGCCCGCACGCCACCCCGATAGGTCTTCGTCAGCCCGTCAATCACAATCTGCATCGGTTGTCTCCTTTATGCACGTGCCTGCCACACCGTCCGTCGCGCTCTTCAGCACATACTGGGAGTCCGGCCCGCTCGGGAAGCCGATGCCGAAGAAGCCCTCCGAGGCATTACGACCGACCGGCGCAACCCAGGTGTCCGAGAGGGAGCGTGCGTGCATCGCCCCGGACGATGACGATGTGCGCCAGCCCCGCGCAGGAGATGAGGAAGATCGTCGCGATCGTCGCGGGCTGAATACGCCCTGACCCCCTGTCATGAGATTGACGGCAGACGATCCGCAGTAGTACCCTCGCTACGGTGTTTCTCGGCAGGGCATATGCGCCGCACGGTTGGCCGCGGAACGGAAGGGATCGCCGCTCCATGTCTACCAATGCGCTTCCCATCGCGCCGCGTGATCGGCAGGCGCCGCCCGATGAGATGATCGAGCGCGAGGAATCCGCCCCGTTGCCGCGCCGTTTCGGTGGGATCATCCCGGAGAATGAAACGCCGAAGATGCTGCGTGCGGCGGTGCTGCGGCTCGCGTGGCCCTCGATTGTCGAAAACCTGCTCCAGTCGCTCGTCCAGATTGCGACGACTGCGATGGTGTCGCGGCTTGGTGCAGATGCGCTCGCCGGCGTTGGCGTCGGCAATCAACTGATGCAAGTCGGCATCTCGACCTTCTTCGCTGTCAGCACCGGCACGACCGTGCTCGTCGCCTACAACATCGGCGCCGGGAATCCGCGAGAGGCGGGGCAGGCCGCCAAGCAATCGTATTTCATCGGCATCGTCCTCTCGGTGATCGTCGCGATTCTCGGCTTCCTCTTTTCCGCGCCGCTGATCCGGCTGCTCGGCGCGGAACCGGCCGTCGTGGCGGAGGGCGCGAAATTCCTGCGCATCGAGGCGCTCGGAACAATCTTCCTTGTCACGATGTTCATTTCCAGCGGCATTCTGCGCGGTTCGGGCGATACGCGCACGCCGATGCTCGTCACGCTCTCGATCAACTTCATCAATGTGGGCGTCTCGCTGCCGCTGATCTTTGGCCTGGGGCCACTGCCGCATCTCGGCGTCGTCGGGGCGGCGTGCGGCAACATCGTGGCCCGGTTCATCGGCTGCATCGTCCTCGTCTCGATTGTCTGGCGCGGGCGACGGGGCGTCAGCATCGCCGGGCGGGCGGGGTGGAAGCCGCGCTGGACGCTGATGAAGCGGCTGATAGACATCGGTCTGCCGAGCATGCTCGAATCGCTCTTCCGTTCCGGCGGCATGACGATCTTCGCGGCGGTGATCGTCAGCCTCGGCACGATCGCCTATGCCTCACAGCAGGTCGCGAACATCTTCTGGCAAATGACGCTCTTTCCCGGCTTCGGCTTCTCGACCGCCGCGCTGACGCTCACCGGCCAGTCGCTTGGCGCGGGGAAGCCGGAACGCGCCGCTCTCGCGACCTGGGTGGCGACGCGCGCCTGCACGATCTGGATGACGAGCATGGGCATCGTCTACTTCTTCTTCGGGCCGCTGCTCGTCATCCCGTTCAGCGCGGGCGACCCGCACATTGCCAGCATCGCCGCGCAGGCGCTCAAAGTGCTGACCTTCTCGATGCCGATTCAGGCGACGGGACTTGTCCTGGCGGGGAGCCTGCGCGGCGCGGGCGATACGCGCTGGCCAATGTTCTCGACCGGCGCTTCGATGTGGTTTGTCCGTATCCCGGCGGCGTATCTCTTCGGCGTCGTCCTCGGCCTGGGCATTCCCGGTGCGTACCTCGGTTTGATCCTCGATGCGGCCGTCACGTCCAGCCTCAACCTCTGGCGCTATCGGAGCGGTCGTTGGCAGAC
>JALYUS010000622.1 GCA_030853625.1 Chloroflexota bacterium | reverse complement strand
AACGCGGTGACGAGCACCGCGAGTTGGAGGAGCGAGGGCATGCCCTTCGCGTCCAGTTTCCCGTCGCGCGCCAGGGCGAAGTAGGTGCCGGAAGAAGTCCTCAGTCCGCAGGGCGGGGCGGAACTCCTGGATCGCGCGCGCCTCTTCCTTGCCCTCGTTCCAGAACGTGTGCGGGGTATTTGGCGGAATGACGATCCGCTCGCCCGCGCCGACGGCCCGCACTGCGCCCCGGACTGAGAAGTGGAGGACGCCGGAAAGGACTTCCACGCTGCTCTCCTGCTGCGGGTGCGTATGCTCAGGCTCAGCGGGGTGTGGAGGGTTGGTCGTCTCGATCCGCAGCAACGCGCCCGTCGCGTCCCGCTCGAAGCGCATGCGCTCCCCATTGCGCGAGTTGAAGATTGCGTCGTCCGTTTCAGCCATCGCCTTCCTCCTGTCGTCTGGCGCACGCACCGTTTGTTCATGGGAGCCGACGTACGGCCTTCGTCGCCAGACCGAGCGCATCTTCGAGCGGCGCCGTTGTGTTTTGCACGTCAATGTTGAAGACCACGTCCTGCTTGAGCACGTAGATAATCACGCGCTCCTTCGGATCGGACGCACGCTTCATCGCCTCGTCACCGAGATTAGCTACCGGCTCCAGGAAGCTGGGATGGTTGTCCTTTTCCCGCCCCCAATACCTGGTCGCCGACCAGTTGTCCGCGTGGGACGGATCCTTCTGACCAACCGTGATCGTGAGTCTGGGAGTTGTGAAACTGAGAATGTCACCGTAGATGCAGACACTTTCCATCTCACCTGTCGTTGCGCCACCACCGAAACTGTCCGACCGCGCGGGCGCCGTGACAGGCACGCCGATCGCGGCAGCGGCTTCCGCCTGAGTGACGAGCGTGCATGGATCAACGCCACCCGACGTGGGCCGCGCATTCGCGTTCATCGTCGCGAGCGATACGGCGACATAGTGTAAGACCAGACAAGGTGGTGTGTGAGAGTGTAGAATCGTTGGTATGAAACCACCGATCTTTGTCCGTCCCTTGTCGGACACCGAACAAACCACTCTCATCGCTGGCCTCCGGTCCGCTGACGCCTTCACCGTGCGTCGCTGCCAAATCCTCCTCGCCTCCGCCCGTGCAGAAACGGCTTCGCAGATCGCTGCCCACCAGGGATGGGCCAGCCAAACCGTCCGCAATGCGATCCGCGCCTTCAACGCCACCGGACTGGACGCCCTGACCGCAGGCTCCTCGCGTCCCCATCGCATTGACCGCGCCTTCGACGATGCTGCCGCCGAACGCTTGCGCGCGCTCTTACACCACTCGCCGCGATTGTTCGACCACCCAACCAGCGTCTGGACGCTCGATCTGGTCGCCGCCGTCTGCTTCCGCGAGGGAATCACCCGCGAACGGGTCTCGGATGAGACGATCCGGGCGACGCTCACACGCATCGGGGTGCGCTGGCAGCGGGCGAAGCACTGGATCACCAGTCCCGATCCGGCATATCGCCGGAAAAAAGGGGGCGGGATCGGCTGATCCGCTTGGCGATGCAGCATCCCGGCTGGGCGCTCGGCTTTCTCGATGAAGTCTGGTGGAGCAGGGTGGCGCGACCGCACCTGGCGAGTTGGGCCACTGACAATCAGCCGTTGCGATTGGTGGAACAGACGGTGACGCGCCGCGATCCCGATCCGAAAGCGCTCGCCTGCTATGGGCTGTTGGTCCGGCAGTGGGACACGTTGGGGCAGCGGGACGAGCAGATGCTGCTGCGCTTCGTGGATGGGCGACCAGTGAGCGCGATCACGACGCAGTTCCTCGACTGGTGCTGCGACCGGCTGGTGGCAGAAGGGAAGACGGCGCTCCTGCTCGTCTGGGACAACGCCAGTTGGCATGTGAGCAAGGCGGTGCGGGCGTGGATCGGGGCGCACAACCGGGCGGTTAAGCAGGAAAAGAAGGGGGTACGGATCATCGGATGCTTCCTGCCGAGCAAGAGTCCGTGGCTCAACCCGATTGAACCGAAGTGGCGGCATGGCAAGCGGTGGATTGTCGAACCGGCGCGCTTGCTGACAGCGGACGAGATCGCGGAACGGGTCTGCGGGTGTTACGGGTGTGAGCATGAAGCGCATCTGTCTCTCCCACAAGAGGTCACTTGATTATGCACTAGCGCATATCGTGGCCGAGGGATTGGCACGCTCCTGATGCTTCATGTCGAAGCGTATTTCCGCATGAACGGCTGCGATGTGGCACAGGTCGAGGTATTCGTCCCCAATGCTCCGGCACGACGACTCTACGAGAAGTTCGGCTACGAGCATCGCGATATTGATACGATGAAGAATCTTTAGGCGTCACAGGTCAGGGAGTAAGGGAGGGCGCTGGAGAGGGCGCGATGTCGCTCGCTGTCCGCAATTGGGTGCGACGAAATTGGAGCAGCACGATCGCCGAAAGGACGAGCAAGCCGCCGACGATTTGCACAGGCCCAAGCCGTTCGCCGAGGA
>JALYUS010000607.1 GCA_030853625.1 Chloroflexota bacterium | reverse complement strand
GGTAACGGGACGGTGGGTATTTTCCCGCCGCACGGCAAGATGGTCGAGTACATGGATTCGCTCGAACGGGTGTGGCAACTCCATCCGGCGGTTGTCATCCCCGGCCACGGGCCGACGATCATCCAGCCGCCGGACATCTTCGCGCAGTACATCGCGCACCGCTCCATGCGGGAGGATGAGATTTACGCGGTCGTCGCGCGGGAGCCGACGACGATTGAAGCGATGATCCCCGAACTCTACCCGATCGTGCTGCCCCATTTCCGCCGCGCAGCCGCCGCGACGATCCTCGCGCACCTGGAGAAATTGCGGGCGGAGGGCAAGGTGCGCCCGGAATCGGACGACCTCATGGAAGGCGTCTGGTCCGCACAGGAGAGGGATTGAACCGCCAAGACGCCAAGGACGCCAAGAGGGGAAAGAGAAAGAAATCCGACCTTCTCTTGCGTTTCTTGGCGTCTTGGCGTCTTGGCGGTTCAAAAACGGCTCTTATACGCCGCCCTGTTCGAGGTAGCGCATCGCTGTCCGCACCATCATCTCGACGCCGATGGCGAGGCAGCGTTCGTCAATGTCGAAGCGCGGGTGGTGATGGCCCCAGACCTTGCCGCTCGCCTCATCGCGCGAGCCGACCCAGAAGAAACAGGAGGGGACGAAGTGCGTGAACTCCGAGAAGTCCTCGCCACCCATCGTGCGCGGGCCACTTAGCCTGGATTATTCATAAACCGCGATTGTCGCACGGGGGTGGTACTCCCCTACCGATGGCATCCAAATCGGGTCTCGCACAAGGGGCTGAGAGGCCATGAATTCCGTCTCGTGGCATCAGATGACCTCCAGCGCGTTAAGCGATGCCTTTATGAATAATGCAGGTTAGCACCTTGTCCGCGCCGACCACATCGGTTGCGATGGTGCGCACCAGTTCGGCCATCCGAGGCTCGTTGACAATCGGCGGCACGACGCGGCGCATCTCGACGGTCGCCGTCGCGCGCATCCCCTCGGCAATTGACTGTACGAGCGCGGGGAGCCGCGCCGCCAGTACGTCACCGATTTCCAGATCGAAATAGCGCGTCGTGCCAGTGAAGGTCGCGGTGTCCGCGATAATGTTTGCCGCCGTCCCGCCCGCGTGCAGCGTTGCCACGGTGAGGACGGCGGGCATAATCGGCGCCACTTCCCGGCTGACGAGCGTCTGGAGCGCGTTGACGCACTCCACAGCGACGACCAATGCATCTACGGTGTCATGCGGCATGGCGGCACGCCCGCCCTTGCCCTGAATTGTGACATCGAAGACATCACCGCCCGCCATCATCGGGCCGGGGAAGACATTGATCGTGCCGAGTGGCATCTCCTGGATGACATGCAGGCCGATTGCCGCGTCCACATACGGGTTTTCGAGCACGCCCGCCTCGATCATCTTCCGTGCCCCGCCCTCACCCTCTTCGGCGGGTTCGGGTGGCATGAACGATTGAGGGCGCTCACAACCGCTCATCGTCACGCGCCAGCCGCCGGAACCGGCTCGTCCACGCGAATACTGCCGAGAGGGTGCCCGGCTCCGCCACCTAGCGGTGGGGCAGCAAGGCGAAGCCGTGCTTGGCGCCGGGCAGATTCACCACCGCCAGCGCGATGCCCGGTTGCTTGGCATCGCCCGCTGGTTGCTCACGGTGCGCAGCGGAAGGTGATGCGCCAGTCGCCGTCCGCTGTCCGGGTCGTCTCATGGGAGAAGCCCTGCTGGGCGAGCACGCCGTAGAGCGGCACCGGTTCGAAGACGTTCACCACGACCAGTTCCTGATCGTCTTCCAAGGCCGCGACTACTTGCATGATCCGATCAAACGGCTCGTCGCCCTGGCCAATATCCTCACGCACATCCACGATCCGTTGCGCTCCCATCAGTCACTTCTCCTCATCCGCGATGGAATCTGTCCCTTCGACCTCCCGGTCCAACAACCCACTTCCCGGTATCCGGGATGCGCTACCTGCCGACTGCGATCTGCACGTCATCGCCCGTGATGCGAATGGGATAGGTCGCGACGGGCCTGACCGCCGGGAAGGTGCCGCGCCCGGTGCGGAAGTCAAAGATGGCGCCGTGGCGGGAACATTCAATCGTGTGATCCTCGATCAGGCCGTCCGAAAGTTCGTTGCCG
>JALYUS010000605.1 GCA_030853625.1 Chloroflexota bacterium | reverse complement strand
CCCGTGTTGTCCGCCACTCGCAATCGCGATTCTGGCTGAATCATCGTCGTCTCCTCTTTCAGTCCTGCGCCGCCGCGTGCAGGATCTCGCGAACGATCCAGCGCTTCTCTTTACTGAGTGGCCGCGTCTCTTCGATCCGGACACGGTCGCCCGTCTTACAGGTATTCTGCTCGTCGTGCGCCTTGAACTTGTGGGTGCGCCGCATCGCCTTCTGATAAATCCGGTGCCGCACCGTGAAGTCCACCGCTACCACAACAGTCTTGTCCATCTTGTCCGAGACGACCCGGCCAACTTTCGTCAGCCGCGCTGCACGCCCCGGTTGGCTGGCGGCCGCCGCCGCGTCATGCTGTTCCGCCACCATCGGCTACTCCTCATCGCGTAGACGGTAGATCGTAGACAGTAGACGGGCGCGAAGCGCTTCCGAATCCAACTGACTACTGACTACCGACTACTCTTTACTGCCCTCCCAGCGCCTGCTGGAAGATTTCCGCAATTTCCCGCTCGCGCATGATCGTGTTGATCCGCGCGATGTCCCGCTTCACCGCGCGCAATTGCGCGTGGTTCGTCTGCTGGTTCGTCACAATCGCGAACCGCAAGCGCATCGTCTCTTCCTTCAGATCATTGCGCCGCTCGACCAAATCCTTGTCGGCCAGGGCGCGCACCTCATCTACTCGCATCGCTCATTACCCTTCATCACGGTGATGCGAATGCGATCCGGCATCCGCGCCTTCCTCAGTCGTCGGCACGTCGGCCGCATTATCCGCGCCACCTTCGATTGCCGGCCCCTGATCGCCCTGCTCCATCTCGTCCGCCCCAAGCGTACCGTCGGCGGACATCTGGGCGCGCATCTCGGCCTTCCGGCCCATTTCGATGGTCTCGCCCTCAGCGAAGACGCGGGTGACGATCTTCGTACCCATCGGGAATTTGTGCCCCGCGATTGTCAGGGCTTCCTTCGCCTGGTCTTCGCGGACGCCGCCGATTTCCATCAGCATCCGGCCCCGCAGGACAACCGACACCCAATGATCCGGCGCACCCTTGCCGGAACCCATCCGGGTTTCGGCCGGCTTCTTCGTCACGGACTTATCCGGGAAGACGCGGATCCAATACTTGCCGCCCCGGCGCGTGTAACGGGTGACGACGCGACGGGCCGACTCGATCTGATTACTCGACACCCAGGCATTCTCGGTGGCGACCAATCCGTACTCGCCAAAGGCGACGGTCGTGCCGCGATGCGCTTCGCCCTTCCGGCGACCACGATGCACACGGCGGAACTTTGTTCGTTTCGGTTGCAACAGCATGCTACGAACCCTCTCCGTTAGTCCGCCGCGAGTTCAGCGCCGCGCTGTGGTTGCGCGGGCCGTCGCTCCGGGATTACATCACCCTTATAAATCCAGACCTTGACACCAATCCGACCGTACGTCGTGTGCGCGTGGACGACCGCGTAATCAATGTTCGCACGCAGCGTGTGTAGCGGCACGCGACCATCCTTTTCCGAGATCGTGCGCGACATCTCCGCGCCACCGAGGCGACCGCCGAGGCGCACCTTGACACCTTTCGCCCCGCGCCGCATGGACTGCGAGACCGCGTGCTTCATCGCGCGGCGGTAGGCAACACGGCGGGTCAACTGATCGGCGATGTTCTCCGCTACCAGCCGCGCCTCAAGTTCCGGCGTCTTGATCTCCTCGATCTTCAGATGCACGTCACGCTTCATTGCCGCCTTGATCGTATTCCGCAGTTTCTCGACATTGCTGCCCTGCTTGCCGATCACGATGCCCGGCTTCGCGGTGTAAATCGTCACGTCCACCTTGTTCGCCGCCCGCTCGATATGGATACGTGCGATGCCGGCGTTCGGCAGTTCCCGCATCACGAGCCGCCGGAGGGCAATATCCTCGTGCAGCAGTTGCGTGTAGTTGCGCTCGGCGAACCAGCGGGAGTCCCAGTCGGTGACGATTCCCAGCCGGAAGCCGATGGGATTGACTTTTCGTCCCATGGATACCTCCCTTATCTCTCGTCCCGCCGCTCGCCGCCCTCATCGTGCGGCTGTGCGAGGCCCGAATCGGCGATTTCCGTCGCTTCCGCTTTGGCCTGTGCGGCCTCAATCGGTGGCGGCGTGGTTTCGATGTTCTCAGCGCTCGAGGCGGCGGCGATCTCTGCCGATGGCGTCTCGATTGTCCCCTCCGGCTCTGGCTTCGGTTGCAGCGTCTCGATCTTGCCCGGCGCTTCCGCGCGTGCCGGGACCCGCGGCGCACGGGAGACGGCAGGCGTCTGGCTCCGACCACGGCCCGTCGGATTCGCGCCTCGGCGCACTGCGGGCCGTGCAACGCCCGCGCCGCGCACCGGTCGCGGTCGCTCCTCGACCACAATTGTGATATGGCTGAACCGCTTCAGGATCGGCCCCGGTCGCCCACGCGAGCGAGCGGTGAAGCGCTTCAACTTCATCCCCTCATCCGCATAGGCGAGCGCGATCACCAGGTCTTCCGGGTCCATGTCGTTGTTGTGCTCCGCGTTCGCGGAAGCGGAGCGGACGACCCGCGCCACCTCATCCGCCGCGCCCTGCGGCAGGAAGCGGAGGATCGCCAGCGCCTCATTGACCCGCTTGCCGCGCACCTGGTCAATGACCAGTCGCACCTTCTGCGGGGAGATGTGGACATCCTTTGCCACCGCTCGCACGCGCGTTGTTGGCTGTACCGTTGCCATGCTACGCCGTCTCCCTCTCCGTTAGCGCCGTCGCGACGCCTTATCGGCGTCCTTGCCGTGGCCGCGGAAGAAGCGCGTCGGCGCGAACTCTCCCAGTTTGTGGCCAACCATATTCTCCGTGACAAAGATCGGCACATGACGGCGGCCATCATGCACCGCAATCGTATGTCCAATCATCTGCGGGAAGATCGTGGATGCCCGCGACCATGTGCGGATCGCGCGCCGCTCCCCGGTCGTGTTGAGCGTCTCCACCTTCTTCAGCAGTTTGGCCTCAATGAATGGGCCTTTTTTTGACGACCTCGACACCGATCCTCACTCCTTAATCCGCGACTATCGCCGCTTCGTGCGCCGCCGAACGATCATCGGATCGGTTCGCTTGTTATGGCGGGTGCGGTAGCCAAGCGCGGGCTTCCCCCACGGGGTTTGCGGCTGACCGCCAATCGGCGCCTTGCCCTCGCCACCGCCATGTGGATGGTCGCGCGGGTTCATCACGGAGCCGCGCACCGTCGGTCGTTTGCCCTTCAGCCGGTTCCGCCCCGCCTTGCCGATCACGACGTTCTCGTGGTCAATGTTGCCGACCTGGCCGAGCGTCGCGATGCAATCGAGCGGAATCAACCGCGTCTCACCCGAGGGCATGCGCACCTGCGCGTGCGTCTCAGACTTCGCGACGACTTGCGCCGCCACGCCAGCCGAGCGGACGAGTTGCCCGCCCCGGCCCGGCTTCATCTCGATATTGTGAATGGCCGTACCCGGTGGCATCTCCCGCAGCGGCAGGCTGTTGCCGACACGGATCGGTGAGCCGGACCCCGCCTGCACAATCTGGCCGACTTTCAACCCGAGCGGCGCAAGGATGTACCGCTTTTCGCCATCCGCATAGGCGACGAGCGCAATACGGGCGGAGCGGTTCGGATCGTACTCAATCGTCGCGACTTTGCCCTGGATGCCAAACTTGTTCCGCTTGAAGTCAATGATTCGGTAAAGCCGACGGCTGCCACCACCCCGATGCCGGGTCGTGATGTGGCCGTGCGTATTGCGACCACTGTGCTTCTTCAGCACTTCGGTGAGCGGCTTGTATGGCTCGTTCGTCGTCAACTCCTCGAAGGTCGAGACGGTCATACCACGCCGACCGGGAGATGTTGGCTTGTATTTCTTAATCGCCATAAAACGCTATCCTCTCCAGGTCTCGGGCTAGATACCCTCGAAGAACTCGATCGAGTTTCCGGGCATCAGCGTGACGATCGCCTTCTTGTAGCCCGACCGCTCGCCCATCACCCGCCCACGACGGCGAACCTTCGCCGGTACGTTCATCGTGTTGACCGCGCTCACCTTGACATTGAACGCGATCTCAACGGCTTCCTTCACCTGTGTCTTGTTCGCCCGCCGGTCCACCACGAACATGTACTGCCCGATTTCACCGAGGCGCGTATTCTTCTCCGTGATGACGGGGCGCCGCAGGACATCCCAGACGTTCATGCTTTCGCCTCCGTCTCCGTCGTCTCATCGGTCTCATTGGTCGCCACGACTGGCGCTTCGACCTCTTCACCGTCCGCGACGACTTCCGGCGTCGTCGTGGCTGCGGCCACGCGCGTTGTCCGCTTGGTCGGCGTTGCCGTCACTTCGGTCACGTCAGCCGTATACGCGGCATTGCCCCAGAGGCGGGAAACGTGATCGAGTGCTTCAACCGTAAAGAGCAATCGCTCGTACTTCAACAGGTCCGCCATGTTGAGGTAGCCGGCATGGAGTACCTTGACATTGCCGACATTCCCCGCCGCACGATGCAGGTTATCAACATGCTCCGG
>JALYUS010000589.1 GCA_030853625.1 Chloroflexota bacterium | reverse complement strand
CGGAAACGAGCCCAGAGTGGGGACGTGACGCCCGCCAAGCAGGCGATTTTGCTCGCGTTGGTGCGCTACTTCTACCTGACCGCGCGCCAATGCACGCGATTGCTGTACGCCGAGACGTCGCTGACGCGGGTGCAGGCACTGTTGAAGGAGTTAGCTGATGACGGCTATTGCCAGCGGCTCTTCCTGCCCCGACCGACTCCCCACGGGCGCGTCCCGGCGGTCTACACGCTGGGTCGGTTAGGGCGGGCGCATCTCGCGGCGATAGGCGTGGACGTGCCCATCCGGCTGCGGCCATCGGAGGAGCGGGAACATCGGTATCTCTTCCTCGACCATACCCTGGTCGTCAACGATTGGTTGATTGCCCTGGAGATCCTCACGCGCCGGGCGCCGCAGATCACTATCCGCACAATGCTGCACGAGCGGACACTCCGGCGCATGCCGCTCATGGTCAGCGATGCCGATGGGCGGCAGGCCGCCGTCATCCCGGACGGGTGGCTGGACCTGCGGGTGACGATGGCAGAGGGAACCGACCGCTACTGCATCGCCCTGGAGATCGACCGGGGCACGACCGAGCAGAAAGCCTTCCGCCGCAAGATCGCGCATTGGGTCGCCGCTGCGGACGGGCCGTATCATGAAACGTTCGGCACCGACCTCCTCACGGTGGCCATCGTCGCGACGCCGGGGGAGGGAAGGGCGGACGAACTGCTGCGCTGGATCGCCGCTGAACTGACCAGCCTGCACCGCCAAGACGCCGCCGATCTCTTCTTTGTCACCGCCGTGGACGTGGCAGCGGTCGATCCAGCGACGCTGTACTACGGCCCGGTCTGGCGGCGATGCGACCAGGAGACGCCGGTGCCGCTCATCGAGAATACCGAGACACTCCTGCCGATGCCATGATCAAGAACCAAAAGACGTTCTCATACGCACACTATGACCTTGTTTTCACGCTCTCATCAGCTGCCCATCGGCACCTTCGGACCGCGCCTCTTGCGCATCCCGGTCCATGTTCGCGTGGCCGAGCTGACCAACCACGTCCACATCACCGGCGCCACCAATAGTGGCAAGAGTCGCCTCTTGGCACAGATCGCACTTTCGCTGATCGCGCAGGGGGAGGGGGTGACGCTCCTCGACCCGCACGGCGATGCTGCTTGGCTCGTCATGGCCCACCTCGTCGCTCGGGGCGTCTACAACGATCGCGATGCATACGAGCGGATCACCTACCTGGACCTACCCGCCGCAAGCCGTGTATGGCGCTACACGCCCTTCAACATCCTCAACCAGCCCTTCGATGCCCCGACGACCGCCCGGCTCGTCCTGGAGGCGCTCAGACGGGCGTGGCCGGCATTGGACGATGGCGTCGCCCCGGCGTTTGAAAACGCGGTGCTTGCCGGGGTGAGCGTCCTCATTCGCCACCAGCTGCCGATTGTCTTTCTCCACGATCTCTTTACCGATGTCGCATGGCGGACCGATCTGCTGAAGGATGAGACCGACCCGACGGTACGCGGCTTTTTTGGCCGCCTTGATCGGTGGACGAGTCGGGAGCAGGCGCAGTACCTGGAGTCCACGCTCCGGCGCGCGTTCCTGCTCTCCTTCAGCCCGGTCTTGCGCTACAGCCTGGGGCAGCAGGAGAACCGGCTCAGTCCCTTCCGCACGCGGATGGATCGGGGGCAGAGCCTGATCGTCAACCTTGCGCTGCCCGATCCCGATGCCCGGCGGCTCCTGGGCAGTTTCCTGACCGTCTTCGCCGAGCAGGGAGCACTGCAGCGCGCGGACACCCTGGCGGGAGAGCGGGGGAGGCCGCACACGCTGATTCTGGACGAGTTTAGCGCCGTGAGCGCCCAGAGCGGCACCGCTTTGCAGCACATCCTTGAGCAGTGTCGCAAGTTTGGGTTGGGCTTGGTCCTCGCCAATCAGTCCGGCGGGCAATTGAATGAGCGAATGCGTAGCGCGCTCGCCGGGGTCGGCACGAGTATCGTCTTCCGGTTGGGACGGGCGGACGCCGAGGCGGCGGCGAGAAGCATTGGCATGGCCAACCCAACGCTAATCAAGCATCAGGGGAGCGACCAGGCGGCGCATCCCCTCTACGCGCCGCTCCCCGAACAGTGGGAGGGGTGGACGGCGGCGATCCAGCGGCTCAAGCCTCGTCAGCTCTTCGTGCGACGCCTGCCCCCGCAGCAGTGGCTGGCGCGGCAGTTCCAGGCCCCGGTGGCGAAGCTGCGCACGCCCGATCTGCCTGACCCGATGGTGGACGCGGCAACGTTGGCCGCAGTGGAGGAGTGGTACTTCCGGGCGTGCTTCGAAGTGCGGCCCGTCATCGAGGCGGCACTCGCCAACCGGCGACCCACGCCACCGCCCATGAAGACGCGACGACGCGGGAAGGTCGCACCCGGGGACGGATGATCCCATAGAAAAAGTGCGCCGTTCTGATCCAGATCGTCCTCTTTTTCGTTCGTATATTTTTCGCTATACTTGATGCATCCCATGAACGAACAGGATCAGTATCAGCAGGGGGCGTTTGCCTTGACGCCCTCCGAAACCGATGCATCGGCACTGACGCCCGACGAGGCGATGACGCCGCGCGACGCGGCGAAAGCGCTGATCCGCGCCTATGTCTTGCGTGGCGACCCGCTGGACGATCTGAAGCGGGGTCAACTGGGGCAGGACGGCACGGACTTTCACGCCCAGATCGGGGGGCACATCGCCGTGGACGGGGCGCTCCGGAAGGTGCGGCCAGACCAGGTCGGGGTCTCCCGCATCGGCGGGGAGCCGGTCACCGCCGTCTTCCCGCTCGCCGCGCTGTACGCGGAGATCCAGGCGGAGGCCGCAGCCGCGACACACGCCGAACCGCCCACCACCGAACCATCGGTCGCGTCTCCCGTGGCGCGGTCGCAGAGCCAGTTCCACACGCTGACGTCATCGTCGCGTCGGCTTGGCGCGGGCGACTTCTGGCCGGAGTACCTGCATGAAGTCGCCACCCGCGAGCGGCTCGGTCTACCCGACGTGAGCCCGGACGAATTCGAGGACATGCGCGACTGGACGGATGGCTACCTCGCGCCGACGGACACAGTACGGCCCGTCGTGTCCGAACGACCGCCCTATGTGCGGGTGGTGTCAGAGGAGGAGAGCGATGACGAGGAAGGGAGCGAAGCGGCGGAGAGGGAGGGAGGGGAACCGGAGGCGTGGGCGGAGGCGCCCCGACGGTCGCCGTCCATCAGGAGCGGGGAGACGGTCTTTGACGCCCGGCAGGCGAAACTGGATGCGACGATTGCGGTGCTGACGACGAAGGTGGAGGCGATCGTCACGGGGGAGGAGTATCGCGCCTACCTGAAATTGCTCTCCCGCTTCCACACCTACTCGGCGAACAACGTCGCCCTGATCCTTGCCCAGTATCCCGACGCCACCAAGGTGATGGGCTACGGCAACAAGGCGGGCACGACGGGCTGGAAGAGCATGGGACGCCAGGTGCGTAAGGGGGAGACGGCCATTCGCATCATCCGCCCGATGCATCAGACGATCCGGGACGAGAACGACGACACTGCGGAACCGGTGCAGGTCCTCAGGGGCTTCACGACGGCGACGGTCTTTGATGTCTCCCAGACGGAGGGGAAACCCCTGCCCCACGAGCCACGCCCGGCGGACCTCACACAGGACGAGGTACTGCGCTCGCTCGAACTCAAAGTCAAACTGCTCCGCTTCCTTGACGAACGGCAGGTAACCATCGTCCGGGATCACCAGACCACGCACCGAGGCTCGTGGAATCCCGACACGCGACAGATTGGTATCCGCGCGGATCTAACCGGCGTGCAGGAGCTGAAGACGCTGACGCACGAGACGGCGCACCTGCTTGCGGATCATCGGCGCGATGGTGTGGAGATGGTGGATGCCGAGACAGTGGCGGAGTCGGTCGCCTTCGTCGTCCTCGACC
>JALYUS010000583.1 GCA_030853625.1 Chloroflexota bacterium | reverse complement strand
ACTCGATCCCCAGCGACGCGAGCATCGAAAAGACCGCCCCCTTAATCTTGTCCGCCATCGGGCGCGTCAGCATCCCCTTCGGCGCCTTCAGCCGATGCCCCTTCGCCTCGCCCGCGATTACGCGCATGACCGCGCCCCGGCGCGGAGCAATGAGCAATGAGCAATGAGCAATGAGTAGGGACACAGCGGCATCGAGCCTTCCGCATCTTCGTATGCCCCAACTAATGCAAAGGATGGCATCTGCTCACTCGAGGCCCTCATTGCTCGTTGCTCATTGCTCATTGCTGCATCCTCAACTCTTGTCTCCCGCACCGGCCGCGCGGGACCAGAAATGGTCGAGGCGGTCGCGGAGTGCGGCGTGCTCCGCGTGCATCAGATGTGGATCCGCCGCCAACAATGCTTCTGCCGCGAAGCGCGCCTGTTCGAGCGTGCGCGTATCGCCGAGCGCCGCGACGCGGAGCGGCAGGTCATAGCCGCTCTGCGCGGTGCCAAACAGGTCGCCGGGGCCACGCATCTCCAGATCCGCCTGTGCCAGCACGAAGCCGTCGTTCGTGGACTCCATCAGCATGATTCGTTCCCGCCCGGTGCGGCTGACATCGTCCGCGATCAGCAAGCAGGTGGAGGCGTCGCTCCCGCGCCCGACACGCCCCCGGAATTGATGCAACTGGCTGAGACCGAAACGATCCGCGCCCTCGATCAGCATCACCGTCGCGTTCGGCACATCTATGCCGACCTCGACGACCGATGTCGCGACCAGGACGTGATAGTCGCCGTTGCGGAACGCGCTCATCACCCGGTCTTTCGTTCGTGGCGGCATCTTGCCATGCAGGAGGCCGAGCGAGAGTTCCGGGAAGACCGTCTCCTGGAGCCGCGCGTGTTCGGCGACCGCTGATTTCGCCTCCAGCGTCTCCGATTCCTCGACAAGCGGGCAGATAATAAAAGCCTGATTGCCCGCCGCCACCGCGTCGCGCACTGTATCGTAGGCGCGCTCCCGCTCGTCGCCCCGGATGACGTTTGTCTCGATGGGCGTGCGACCGGGCGGCAGTTCGTCTATCGTCGAGACATCGAGATCGCCGTGCAGCGTCAGCGCGAGCGAGCGGGGGATCGGCGTCGCCGTCATCACGAGCATATGGGGCGCAATTTTCTGGGCCTTCGAGCGCAGCCGCGCCCGCTGCCCGACGCCGAAGCGATGCTGCTCATCCACGACGACGAAGCCGAGATTGGCGAAGACGACCGGGTCTTCGATCAGGGCGTGCGTGCCGATGAGAATATGGACGACCCCTTTTTGCAAGCCATCGAGGATCGGGCGGCGCTGTGTGACGCGCGTACTGCCCGTCAGCAGTTCGACATAGGGGCGCTCACTGGCCGGAAATGTGTCGAAGAGTTGCTTCAGCGTGCGGAAATGCTGCTCGGCGAGGATTTCGGTCGGGGCCATCAGCGCGGCCTGATAGCCATTGCGCACCGCCGCATACATCGCCGCCGCCGCAACGACCGTCTTGCCGGACCCGACATCGCCTTGAATGAGCCGACTCATCGCCGTCTCTTGCGCCATCTCCGCGAGGAGCGTGTCGAGCGTCCGCTGCTGCGCGCCGGTGAGGATGAAGGGCAAATGCGCGAGGAATTCGCCGCGCATCGCGGCATCGGCGGGCATCGCGGCGCCCTTCGCCTCGGCCTGCCATTCCTGCTTGCGTTGCACCATGCCGAGTTGCATCAGGAAATATTCGTCGAACGTCAGCCGCGTGCGGGCCTGGTGATACGCCTCGGGGGAATCGGGAAAGTGAAACTGCGGCAGCGCCTCACCGAGCGGGATCAACCCTTGTGCCTGGCGCACTTCATCCGGCAGCCAATCCGCGATCTGCCCCTCGGTCGCGGCAATCGCCGTGCGGACGACCGAGCGCACCGTTTTTTGATAGAGGCCATCGGTGAGCGGATAGACGGGGATGATCCGGCTGCCGAGATCAGTCCCCGGCTCGATCCGCTCCCACTCCGGGTTCGTGAAGGTTAGGATGCCACGGAATTCCTCGACCGTGCCGGAGAGCGCCACCCGTTCCCCCTGATGGAGTTGCCGCGCGACGTACGGGCTGAACCAGGTGATATTGATCGTGCCGGTCTCGTCCATCACGACCGCCTGCGTGCGCGGTTTGCCGGTCGCAGTGGGCACTTCCGCGATCCGCAGCACCGTACCGACGACCGTCACCACGTCGCCGTAGTTCAGATGCCCGAGCGGCCGGAGTTGCGAGTAGTCATCGTGACGACGTGGCACGAGATACAGCACATCGCCAACCGTGCGCACCTTCATCTTCTCGAATAGCGCCGCATTCTTCGGCCCGACGCCGCGCAGATACATCACCTCGTCGCTGAGCGCCATCGGCTTGACGACGGGTGGCGGCTTCGGCTTGGGCGGAGGTTTTGGCGCACTATCGGTTATGGGCGCGCGAGGAATGCGATCAACACTCGACAATACGACACCCCTCTCCCGCACAGCGGGAGAGGGGTTGGGGGTGAGGGTTTTCGGCGGCGCGCTCAATATCTTTCCGGCAAGAGTCAGCGCCTGCTTGCGACCGGCGGCGTCGAGCGTGCTGTAATGACGGAGCGCGGCAAAGACTTCCGGCGGCACGAACGGGGCGTATTCCGTTTGCAATGCACGCATCCCGCCCATGACGACACGATTGTCGAAGCCGCGCTTCCATTCGTCGCGCAGCAGTGCGAGCAGTTCGTCCCGCTTGGTTCGCTTGCCTGTTTCGGCGGTCGTAGCCACGGCAGGCCCTTCGTATCCGTTCAGACTGTCCGTACGGAGTGTACCATGTGAAGGCAGCACCGCGTATACCTGCACGCCATTGTACTACGCGCGGTTTTCGCTTGATACGGTGACGTGCGGAATATACGGACTATGGCGCTTACCGAGGCTGTCATGCACGCGAGAGCATGCTCACTTCAAGACAATCGCCCCGGCGCCGCGCGGACCGAGATGGACGGCGTAGATTGTGCCGTAGTGCGTGATCGTGATGCGCTCCGGCGGGATGGAGGGTGTGAGGCGACCGGCGATTCCCTCCGCTTCGGCGCGCGTCGCAGCCGCCCCGTCATAGAGGATAGCGACGCCTGTGGGATCAGGAAAACTTTTGATCCACGCAATCATCGCCTCAATCGCCCTGGCGCGCGTCCGGGGCTGCTGAAACGGCTCCAACTGCCCCTCGTGCAGCCGCAGGAGCGGTTTGATTGAGAGGACGGAACCGAGTAGCGACTTCGCTTTATTGATGCGCCCGCCGCGTTCGAGCCACTTCAGCGTCTCGACGAGGAAGAGCACTTCCACGCGCGGCATCAATTCCTGCACCCGCGCGCTCACCGCGTCGAGCGACGCGCCCGTTTCGGCCAATTTCGCCGCTTCCAGCGCGAGATAGCCGACGCCCATCGAAGCGCTCAGGGTATCTATCACCGCAACGGGAAATTCGCCTTCCAGATTCTTTGCCGCAAGCGCCGCCGAGTTATACGTGCCACTGAGTTTCGAGGAGAAAATCACCGCGCAGACCCCGGACGCGCCCTCTGCCTGTAATCGGCGAAACATCTCCTCAAACGCACCGACGGGTGGTTGCGCCGTCGTCGGGAATGGCCCGGCCTCCTGCTTCGCGTAGAATTCTTCGGGGGTCAAATCCACATTATCGAGGTAGACATCCGTGCCAAACTGCACCGTCAGCGGCACCGTGGCAATCCCGTACCGCTCCCGTACCTCGGGCAGGAGATCCGCTGTGCTGTCCGTCACGATCCGCACCTGTCCGGGTTCCGCCATTTCACCCTCCTCTACCTCTCCCCCAGCCCCTCCCCTAAAAGGGAGGGGTGACTCCATTCGATTATCCGAATGTCCCACATAACGCCTCGGTCTTCCAGAGGCTCGCTCCCCCTTCCTTTTAGGGAAGCGGGTGCCCTCTGAGGGCATGGGGGGTTAGGTTCTTACTCCACCGACACAATGAAATCGTAGTGCGGCTGCCCGCCCGTGACGATTTCGACGGCGACATTCGCGTAGCGTTCAGCAATCCGCGCGCTGAGGGCTTCCGCTATCGTGTCGGAAACGTCCGCGCCCGTGTAGAGCGTGACAAGTTCGGCCTCGTTGGTGTGCATTCGCTGAAGGAGATCGAGCGTGACGGTCACACTGTCATCGCCAGCGACGGTCAATAAATCATCGAGGAGGCCGATCACTTCCCCCGCTTTGACCGCGACGCCGCCAATTGTCGCGTCGCGGACGGCGCGGGTCACTTCGCCGGTGCGCACAGTGCGCGCCATCTCCGTCATTGCTGCGGCGTTCGTGTCGAGATCGGCGGTGAACGTGAAGGCCGAGAGCGCGGCGATCCCTTGCGGAATGGAGGTCGTCGGCACAACGCGCACCTGTTTCGATGCCATCGCCGCCGCCTGTCGCGCCGTGAGAACGACGTTACTATTGTTCGGCAACACGATCACCGTGCCAGATGGCGCGCTGGTAATCGCGTCCAGCAACTCCTGTGTCGAGGGGTTCATCGTCGGCCCGCCCCGGACGATCTTCGCCGCCCCGAGGCCGCGCAAGACGGCGGACAATCCCTCGCCCGCCGCGACTGCGACGACCGAAATGTGACTTGTTGATTCCACATACGGCGCGTTGAGCGGCGCCGACCTCTCAATATCCTCGACCTGCATATTCATGTTCTCGATCTTGATCTGCGTCAGCGCGCCGAACCGCACGGCGTACGAGAGGAGCGCGCCGGGATCGGTCGTATGGATATGCGCCTTGATGTATTGCGCATCGCCGACGATCACCGCGCTGTGCCCCATCGCCGCCATCGTTTCGCGGATGACCGCAAAATCGAGCGAGGCGCCGGGCGCGGCGGTGAGCAGGTAGTTCGTGCAATAGCCATACTCGTCCGCGCCATGCCGCGCGTGCATCCCGACGACATCGAAGGCCATCGCTCGATCACTCGGCGCAATCGTCGGCACCGCCTCCGCCGCGACATTCCGGCCCGCGAGATGGAGGCGCATCCCCTCCAGAATGATGACGTATCCCTGCCCCCCGGCATCTACGACGCCCGCCTCGCGCAAGAGTGGCAGCATCTCCGGTGTCTTTGCGAGCGTCGCGCGACCGCCTGCCAGCGCCCCATCCAGCACGGCCTGCACATCGCCGCCCTCTTTCGCGACGCGTTCGGCGGCCTCCGCCGCGCCACGCGAGACGGTCAGGAGGGTACCTTCGACCGGCTTCAGGACTGCTTTGTACGCCATCGCGGACGCCTCAGTGAATGCGGCGGCGAGTAGCGCGCCATCGAGCGTCATCTGTCCATCGAGCGCCGTCGCCATGCCACGGAAAATCTGCGAGAGAATCACGCCACTGTTCCCGCGCGCCCCCATCAACGCGCCGTGCGCCGCCCGGCTCGCCACGTCACCGACCGAGCGCCCGTCGCCCTCATCCCCTTCGGCGGCAGCGGCATATGCGGCCTGCATCGTCAGAAACATATTCGTACCGGTATCGCCATCCGGCACCGGAAAGACATTGAGTGCATTGACACCCGCGCTATTGCGTTCGAGCCAGTCCGTTCCAGCATGTAACGCGCGCAACAAACCCGCGCCGTCCACGGTCGTCCAATCCGGCGCTCCGCTCCCCGCTTCACCCGTCTCTTCTTGCCGCGCCACTGGCCCTCGCTCCCCCCGACGTGTTGCCGCGCTCATCCGGTTCGCTCTCCCTGATTCTCGCTCCCTTGCATCCATGCGGGCGGGATGGTAGCATACGCAGGCTGCGGCATCGCAATGGCGCAGACGCGCGACACGAAACGACGCCGAAGATGCAGCAAAGGGCCCGCGCCGCCATTGTAGCGGAGGGCGCGGCGACTGGCAAAGGAAACGAAACGCGATGAAGTGTGCAATTACTGGAAGAAAGCGATCCTTCGGTCACAATGTCTCGCACGCTAAGAACCGCACGAACCGGTATTGGCTGCCGAATGTGCAGAAGAAGCGCGTGATGATTAACGGCAAGATGGTGCGCATCCAGATTTCCGCCCGCGCCCTGCGCACGCTCACCAAGACCGGTCGGATGGCGGCAAAGGGCAAGTAACCCGCCTGACTTTTCACACGTACGACAGCGGGACGGCAATCTGCCGTCCCGTTTCGTTGCGTATGAAGAGGCAACAAAGTGGTGGTGGCAGGCTTC
The DNA here is from genome assembly GCA_030853625.1 of Chloroflexota bacterium. Taxonomy (GTDB): domain Bacteria; phylum Chloroflexota; class Chloroflexia; order Thermomicrobiales; family JALYUS01; genus JALYUS01. The sequence continues at coordinate 1,493 of JALYUS010000583.1, read as the reverse complement.
CAGCCGGTATGCCTTTCAGGCTGGAAGCCTGTCACCACCGTCTCAGCTGCATCTCATTTAGTATCGCCGCCGCCCGGATTCGTCGCGCTCCGCGTCGTATCGGGTCGGCGCGTTGTTCTGTGGCTTCGCGAATCGCCCCCACAACCAGCCCAACAGTACGACCGCGATCACGAACGCAAAGACGTACCCCGTGAGCACCCAAAAGAGATGCAACGCGAACGCCAGTACCTTTGCAATGAGGAAGGCAAGTACCGCCGCGATAATGAGAAAGACGATCAGCCGAACGCCGGAAAATGCACGGGCCATCATTCACCACCCTCTCCGAAGCACCGAAGCACCGAAGCATCGTCGAGAAATACGCTTTCTCGCACTCAATTATACGACGATGCGCGGTCACGAGTTACAAATTACGGAAAGATTTCTGTAAACCGCACTGTGATCCAAGAGCGATAGCGGATTTCGCGTACACGACGCATGATGAATGCAAAGGGCTGACGTACACGGCATCATGCATCGAAGACGATCAACCCCCGGCCGACATCGCCACGATCCAACGCGGCATACGCTTCATTGATCTCTTCGAGCGGATAGTGTCGCGTCACGAGCGAGTCGAGGTCGAGTTTGCCCGCCTGCGCTAGCGCGATGTACTTCGGCATATCCACATGCGTGCGCGCGGAGCCGTAGAAGCAGCCCTTGAGCGTCTTTTCCTGGGCCGCCAGCAGATAGGCGTCAATCTGCGCATACTCCCCGACCGCCGCCATGCCGACCGCGATCGCCGTACCGCCCGCGCGGATCGCCTCGAAGGCCGTGCGTACCGTCTCACCACTGCCGAGAACCTCGAACGCGTAGTCCGCTCCGCCGCCTGTCAGTCGCCGGATCGCCTGCACCGGATTCTCTTCACGTGCATCCACCGTGTCCGTCGCCCCGAACCGCTCCGCGAACTCCAGTTTCTCCTGGCTGATGTCTACCGCGATGATCTGCGACGCATTGGCGAACCGCGCCCCCTGAATGACGTTCAACCCGACGCCACCACAGCCGATCACGGCGACCGTGCTGCCCGGACGCACCTGCGCCGTGTTCAACACCGCGCCCACACCCGTCGTCACGGAGCAACCGACGAGCGCCGCGAGTTCGAGCGATGTCTCCGGGCCGATGGCGACCGCGCTACTTTCGTGGATCACCGCATATTCGGCGAACGACGAGGTCGAGGCAAAATGATGAATCGGCTGCCCACCCCTGGAGAGCCGCGTATGCCCGCCGGGCAGGGTCCCCGCCGGGCTGCGAAAGCCCGTGCAGAGGTGGGGATGGCCGGACATGCACTGCGCACAGTAGCCGCAATTGGGCTTGAACGAGAGGACGACCGGGTCCCCCTCCTTAACGCGTGTGACACCGGGGCCGACCGCCGCGATGCGGCCCGCCGCCTCGTGCCCAAGGATGGTGGGAAGCGGCGGCTGCCACTCACCCTTCAGCACATGGAGATCGCTCCGGCAGAC
>JALYUS010000582.1 GCA_030853625.1 Chloroflexota bacterium | reverse complement strand
GCTGCCATCGTAGATACCGGCCCAGCCGCCTTGCGCGACCGACCGGGCGAGCGCGGGCATCCGGTACGCGCCCTCCGCCTGAAACCGCTGAATTTCGGCGCGCGTGACACCTTGATTAGAGGTCTCTGGATCGGCGTAGATCGTGTCGTCCTCCCCGGCAATCGAGCCGCAGAGCGTCACGTCTCCGGCGTGCGGCAGGAGATAGATGTTGCGGTGCATGTCGAGGACGACGGCGTGCGGCGCGCGGGCGTCGTCGGGGCGGCGGAGGGCGGCCATCGGGTGGCGGCTCGGCGCGATCGGGAGGTCGAGACCCGCCTGCCGCAGCAGCGCGACGCCCCAGATGTTCCCGGCGTTGACGACCACCGGCGCGGCGATCTCCCCTGCATTCGTTCGCACGCCGTACACGCGATCACGATCGTGCAGCACTGCCAGGACTTCGACGCCCTCCCGGATCGTCACCCCGGCGGCGCGGGCGGCATTGGCGTAGGCATGGACGGTGGCGACGGGATCGGCGTAGCCCGCCGTCGGCTCCCAGCAGCCGAGGGCGATGTCGTCCGTCCGCAGGCGTGGGTCGAGGATATGGATCTCGTCCGGCGTGATGATCTGCGTCTCGATGCCGATGCCCCGCTGCATCGCGACATTCGCCCGCAGCCCGGCAGTGTCCGCTTCCCCAACGGTGACGAGCACGCCGGACGCGGTGAAGTGCGGATCACCCCCGCCGATCCGATCCGCCCATTCCCGGAAGATCGCGAGGCTATCGCGCGCCATTGCGGCGGTGAAGTCATTCGAGTAGTGCTGGCGGACAATCGCGCCGCTCTGCCCGGTCGTCCCCGCGCAGAGATGCGCGCGTTCGACGAGCAGCACGTCATGCACGCCTTCGTTCGCGAGATGCAGCGCGATACTCGTCCCGATGCATCCGCCGCCGATCACCACCACGCCCGCCGTCTCCGCCATCGCGCCCTCCTCGTTCGGTCATATGCGTTCTCGGTCTGCCGGGGAATCCTAACCCCCAACCCCCTTCCCTCCGAGGGAAGGGGGAGTAAGCCTCTGGCAGATGCGGGCGTTAGGATTCCCACGGCGTCGCGCCGAAGAGCGTTGTGCCGGGGCGGAGGTAGGGGATGAGGGCATCGTCGTTCACTTCCAATCCGATGCCCGGTGTGTCGGTCAGGACAACGTGACCGTTCTGGATGACGGGCTGCGCTCCCGTCGCGAAATCATCCCACCCCTCGTAATCCACCCAGTGCCACTCCATGACGAGGAAGTTGGGGATCGTCGCGCAGACATGGGCGGAGGCCATCGTGCCGAGCGGGCCGCAGACATTGTGCGGCGCGAACTGGATGTAGTAGACCTCCGCCATGTTGGCGATCTTGCGGCATTCCGACAGGCCGCCGCACTTCGGGATGTCCGGCATGATTGTATCCACCGCCTGTTGCTCGATCAGATCGCGAAAGCCCCAGCGGAGGTAGAGATTCTCGCCCGCGCAGAGCGGCACGGGAGAATGCAGTTTCACCTCGCGCATCGCCGCCACATTCTCCGGCGGCACCGGTTCCTCCAGCCAGAGCAACTTGAACGGCTCCATCGCCTTCGCGACGCGGATGCCGCTCGCCGTGTCGTACCGCCCATGCATGTCAATCGCCAGATCAATCGCCGGGCCGACGGCCTCGCGCACCGCCGCGACGCGGTCGGTCATCCATGCTACTTCGGGGCCGGAGGCGTTCCAGTTCCATTGATCATTGCGAAAGCCGTGGCTCCGCTCGTCCACGTCGAACTTGATTGCGTCGAAGCCGAGGGCGACGACCTCTTTCGCCCGCTGCGCGTACGAGGCGGGGGAGAAATCCTTGCCCGCATGGCTGTCGCAGTAGAGGCGAACGGTGTCGCGGAACTTGCCGCCGAGCAGTTGATACACCGGCACGCCGAGGATTTTCCCCGCGAGGTCCCAGAGGGCGATCTCGATCCCCGTCATCGCCGTGACGGTCGCGCCGGACATCGCGCCATCAAAGAGGCGGGAGCGGCGCATCTTCTCGAACAACATATCCACATTGACTGGGTTTTCGCCGATGATGTACTGCTTGAGCGCGTGAATCATTGCCGGGCAGCCCTCGCCGCCATGGATGCACTCGCCGTTGCCGATCACACCCTCATCGGTGTAGATGCGCACGTAGGTCGAGTAACCGTGTCCCTTGACCTCTGCCGTCCGAATATCGGTGATTTTCACGCTTGCCTCCTATCCCTGCCCTTTCGAGGGCAGGGGAATGCGATTGAAAGCGGATGACGATGAGCGCCTCGCTGCCATCACTGCCTGTCTATCATACGGCGATAGCGCCGCGCTCGCTCATTCATCGCATCGGACACTTGCGATTTCCGGAGGCGCTTGCTATCGTACAAAAACTTGCACAAGTCTCTCATAGTACCGTCACTATTGCCGAGTTACCGTACGGAAGGGAGCGGACACGGATGCTGCCAGTCTCGCGTTACGCGCAATGTCGCGCTCCACGTTGGCGGATAGCCGTCGTGTTGCTTCTCGTCGCGCTGCCGTTCGCGAGCGTGCGTGCGGATGCGATGGGGACGACGTATACCGCGACGACGGTGGCGGCGCTCATCGCGGACATCAACGCCGCCAACGCCACCCCGGCGCAGGGGCCGTATACGATTACTCTCGCGACCGGTGGCCTCTACACGCTCACTGCGGAAGCCATGACCGGCAGCGGCACCGGCTTGCCCGCCATCGTGTCCGGCGTGGACCTGACGATTATCGGGAACGGCGCAACAATTCAGCGGAACGAGGCGACCGCGAATCTTCGTCTCCTCCTTGTCAATAGTGGTGCGACACTTCGGTTGACCGCGCTCACTCTCCGTGATGGGCAAGTGACCGGCGCGGCGGGAACGAACGGAGGTAATGGAACGGGAAATTCGGGAGTGGCGGGTGGCTTCGCGCGCGGCGGCGCGATTTACAACAACGGCGCGCTGATTGTCACGCGCGATACCTTCATGCAAAACGGAGTTGCCGGTGGCGCGGGTGGCAATGGCGGGAGTGGCGCGAGCGGTGGTGTGATTGGCGGAATCGGAGGGAATGGTGGGGCGGGAGGGAATGCCGCTGGCGGCGCGATCTATAATGGTGGCATGCTCACGATTACGAACAGCACCTTCGTCGCCAACAGCGCGACTGCTGGTATCGGTGGAAGCGGCGGCTCTGCTGGAACGGGTACGTCCGGTAACGGCGTGGATGGCTATGGTGCAAACGGTGGCAATGGCCAGGGAGGGACAATCGCGAACGTTGCGAACACTTCGCAATTCATCACGAATAGCACGATTACAACAGGCGGCGCGATGGGCGGTGTCGGCGGCACGGGGCGGAGTGGCATTAGCGGTACGGGTGCGAGTATGGGTGGCGGCGTATTCAACGGGGGCAGCGGCATTACCCTGACCAATGCGATTTTTTCCAGCAATAACGCCACTGTCGGCGGAAACTGCGCGGGAAATACCCTCGTGGATGGCGGCTATAATCTCGAATTCAACCCGGCCACAACGTGCGGCTTCACGAACAATGCGCAATCGGGCGATCCGTTGCTCGGCGCGCTTGCCAATCATGGTGGCCCGACGCAAACGGTCGCCGTCGGGTCGGGTAGTGCGGCGATCAATCACGGCAATCCGACGGTCTGCGCCGGGACGACCGGTTCCGCCCCCGTCGGCGGTGTGGATCAGCGCGGACTGCCGCGCCCGGTGGGGCAATGCAGCATCGGCGCGTTCGAACCGCAAGCGCCGCCAACCCTCACCGCGATGAATCCGATTTCCGGTCCCGTCGCGGGTGGATCGAGCGTCAGGCTGATTGGCGCCGGGTTCCTGCCCGGTGCGACTATCACCTTCGGCCTGAAACCGTCAACCACTGTCACAGTCATCAATCCGACGACGATCACGGTCACGACACCCGCATCTATCGCGGGAACCGTCAGTGTCACGGTGACGAACCCGGATTTGCAGGCGACATCCCCGATGCCCTATACCTACGGAACGGTCGCCACAGCGCCCGGTGCGAGACTGACCGGCGTGTCAATCACCGGATCACCCGCCCCGCTTCCCAGAGCGAAGCGACCGTCGGGCACACCATCGGGCGGCGGGCCACCGAGTCCGCTGCCGCCGCATCGCTGAAATGCAGGCGGAAAAATCCGCCACCGTCATGTCCGTCGCGTCAGCGCATCCCGCGCGGCGCGGACGGTGCGGAGGGCATCATCGGCGCTGCTCGCCAATGCGGTGAGATGGCCCATTTTGCGGCCAGGGCGGGGCGTCGCTTTGCCGTAGAGATGCAATTTGACGGATGGAAAGGCGCACGCCGCCGCCCAATCCGGCTCGCCCGCCTGCCAGAGATCGCCGAGCAGGTTGGCCATCGCGGCGGGACGCCATTGCTCCGTCGCGCCGAGGGGCAGGCCGCAGACGGCGCGTAGTTGCTGCTCGAATTGGCTCGTCGCGCAGGCGTCTATCGTGAAGTGGCCGGAGTTGTGCGGGCGGGGCGCGATTTCGTTGACGAGAAGCGCGCCGCTCTGCGTGAGAAAGAACTCGACGCACGCGACGCCGACGACGCCGAGCGCGTCCACAATACCGCGCGTGATGGCGATGGCATCACGCGCTGTTTCCGGTGGTACGGCGGCGGGCGCAACGGTCGTGTCGAGGATGTGGTTCGTATGGGTGTTCTCGACGATGCCGAAATGCGCGAATGATCCATCGAATCCTCGCGCCGCGACGACCGACACTTCCCGCTCGAACGGCACGAACGCTTCGAGGATCGCCGCGCGACCGGCGAAGGGCGCGAACGCCGCGTCCGCGTCCTCCGGCGCGCTGATTTTCGTCTGCCCCTTACCGTCGTAGCCGAAATCGGCGGTCTTGAGGATGGCGGGAGAGCCGAAGGCCGCCAGCCCCGCACGCAAATCGTCCCGCGTCGTGACCGGGCAAAAGGGCGTGACGGGAAAGCCCGCGTTGCGCAGAAAGGTCTTCTCGCGGATGCGATGCTGTGTCGTGTGCAAGACCGCGCCACTCGGTCGGACGGGGACGATTGCCGCGATCGCCTCGACCGTCGTGGCCGGGATATTCTCAAACTCCAGCGTCACAACATCCACATCCGTGGCGAAGGCTCGGACGGCATCGAGGTCGTCGTACGCGGCAGCGATCTCGCGATCGGCGACCTGCCCGGTCGGCGTCGCGCGCTCCGGCGAGAAGGTGTGGATGCGATAGCCCATCCGGCGAGCGGCGAGGGCAAGCATCCGCCCCAATTGCCCGCTACCGAGAACGCCGACCGTCGCGCCGGGCAAAATTGGCGCACTCATGGCAGCGTCGCCGCTTGCACCCGCGCCGCCTGCGCCGCGCGGAATGCCCGTAATTGCTCGCGTAATGCCGGCTGTGTGATGGCGAGGATGGCGATTGCGAGTAAGGCGGCGTTGATCGCCCCCGCGCGGCCAATCGCCAGCGTCCCGACCGGCACGCCGCCCGGCATCTGGACGATGGAGAGCAGCGAATCCATTCCTTTGAGCGCATGGCTCTCGACCGGCACGCCAAGCACCGGCACGAGCGTCTGCGCCGCGACCATCCCCGGCAGATGCGCCGCGCCGCCCGCGCCCGCGATGATCACCGCGATGCCGCGTTCCTCCGCACTCGCCGCAAACTCCGCCATCAGATCGGGCGTCCGGTGCGCCGAGACGACGCGGCATTCGTGCGGCACGCCGAACTCCGTCAGCGTTTCGTCCGCATGCCGCATCGTTTCCCAGTCCGATGTGCTGCCCATAATCACGGAGACGAGGGGATTTCCTAACCCCCCAGCCCCCTTCCCTCCGAGGGAAGGGGAAGGCGAAGATGATGTAACGTTGGCTCCCCCCCCCGTGTCGGGAGCCGGGCGCCCTTTGAGTAGGTAGGGGGTGGGTTCGTCGTGCATCTACTTCTCCTCCCCACGGTAGGCGGCGCGGCGCAGGCGGTCGCGGACGGCGAGCCATGCGTCGCCCTCCGGCACGTCCTCGACAAGGATACGATCATATCCGCCCGCGTCCAATGCCCGCAGTGTCGCGTAGAGTATCTGCGTGTAGGGGGAGGCATCGGGAGAAATCGTGTGCCATGCGATGCTGGAATGCATCGAGAGCGCGTGCCGTCGTGCCAGTACCGCGACATGCGATCCTTTTGCGGCGCGTTGATTGGCATATTCATCGAGATCGTCCGGTGCGATGACATCGAGCGGCGTACGCGGCGCATAGTGACTCGGCAGCGTGCCAGAGGCGCGCGGCGAGGCGGCATGCGCCGCGTCGAGTGGTTGACCAAGAACCAGCGCGAGTTGCGCGGGGGTGATGCCACCGGGCCGGAGCAGCGTCGGGCGATCACCGGAAAGGTCCACGATGGTGGACTCGACGCCGACATCGGTCGGGCCACCATCGAGGATCAGGTCTACTGCGTCACCGAGTTCGGCGTGGACGTGTTCAGCGCGTGTCGGACTGAGGCGGCCAAAGCGGTTCGCGGAGGGCGCGACGACGCCATCACCGAACGATTCCAGGAGCGCATGCGCGGCGGGATGGCTCGGCACGCGGAGCGCGACCGTCTCCTGCCCGCCGGTAACGAGATCGAGCACATGCGCGGCGCGCGGCAACACGAGGGTCAACGGGCCGGGCCAGAATGCGGCCGCCAGCGTGACGGCGGCGGATGGCACGCGGCTCGTCCATTCCGGCATCGCGTCCGCGCGGGCGAGATGGACGATCACCGGATGATCGGCGGGTCGGCCTTTGGCGGTAAAGAGGCGGCGGATCGCGGCGGGATTGCGCGCGTTTGCCCCGAGGCCGTAGACCGTCTCGGTCGGGAAGGCGACCAATCCCCCGGCGCGGAGGATTGCGACTGCATGCTGGATGTCCTGATCGGAGATCAACCTACCCCCCGCCCCCTCCCTAAAAGGAGGGGTGACTCAACCGAGATGCCGTGATATTCCCCGTAACACCCCGATCTATCGGCGGCGCGCTCCCCCTTCCTTTTAGGGAAGGGGGTTGGGGGGTTAGGGCGGCAGTATACAATGTGGCGGGAGGCGGAAGTACATACGATGAAGGGAAGCAGACCGTGAGTCCTCAGTCCTATGTCCTCGCGCTCGATCAGGGGACGACGAGTTCGCGCGCAATCCTCTTCGACCACGCCGGGCAGATCGTCGCGGCGCGGCAACGGGAGTTTCCGCAGATGTTCCCGCAGCCCGGCTGGGTGGAGCATGACCCGGAGACGATCTGGGAGACGCAGCGGAGTGTCGCACAGGACGTGCTCGCAGCGCAGGGTGTCACGGCGGCAAACATCGCGGCCATTGGCATCACGAACCAGCGGGAGACGGTCGT
>JALYUS010000571.1 GCA_030853625.1 Chloroflexota bacterium | reverse complement strand
GTTGGGCGCACGCCCAGGAGTTTCTTGAAGATCATCGATGCAGTCCCTTTCCTATCATGACCCGGATTCTCGCGCACGAAGGACGTGCGCATTGTTGGTACCATCACGCAGGCCGACCGCCTGCCGGGCGGAGTCCTCAGCCGCCACCCGGCTGCGGCGCGCAGGACGACCCGCCGACGCTTGCGAACGTGGAGAAGAGGCGCGTGACGGGTACGTACCCGCACGATGGACACGCGACATCCGCCGATGCCGTGACGGGACGGACCAGTTTCTCAAACCGCGCGCCGCAGTCGGGACAGTGGAACTCATACAAGGGCATCTCGCGTCTCCTCCAGTGCGTGCGACGAGTCGCAGGGTCAGCGCCGCTGCGGCATCTCCATTGTTAGCTTCCGGTGCCGCTCCTCGTATTCGGCGTGGTCAATCTCGCCGCGCGCATACCGCTCGCGCAGCGTCGCGAGCGCACGATCCTCGGCAGGATCGCTCCCCTGCCGTGTGCGGCCGTCGTGCCCGAACGTGCGAATCGCGTAAACCACCACGAAGATCACGGCGACCCAGAAGAGGAGCATCAAGGTCATGCCGATCAGCATCGGCCCCCACCCTCCGCCCCAGCCATTGTTGTTGTAGTACCCCATCATATCGTCTCCTGTTGTGGCCCGACGAGGGCCACACCTGTATCTCTCAGTGTCGTGCCGATCCATCCGTGCCGGTCTCGCCGCCGAGCACCGCGAGAACCTGCTCCAGTCGTGCCTTCGCCTCGTCGGCGATGGCGCGCATGGCGGGGTTGTCGACGACGCCGAGCATCGCCGCCGGGTCCACGATGGAGACCCGCGTACTCCCGTCATGGTCGTGGACGATGACGTTGCAGGGAAGGAGCAGACCCAACTCATGCTCCGCTTGGAGGCCTCGATACGCCAGTTGCGGGTTGCACGCGCCGAGGATCACATAGCGCTCGAAGGCGACATCGATCTTCTCCTTGAGCGTCGCCTGCACGTCGATCTCGCTGAGGACGCCGAAGCCCTCCTCCTTGAGCGCCGCCTTCGTCTTGCTCATCGCCTCCGCGAAGGGGAGGGTGAGCGTCGTGCTGAATCCGTAGGTAGTGGTCGTGTTCATGATGCAAGCTCCTTATCGAACCGAGGTATCCAATGGCATACCGTCTGCGCTATCGGCAGGGACCCGGACATCGCCCCCCTTGAATGGCACCCGCAGCAGCGGCGCAAGCACGCAGACGTCGAATGCCCCTGCGAACAGAGGTACCAGGCCAATGAGCGCCAGAACCGCCCCACCGCCGCCCCGGACGCGCAGCAGACCGACGGCGATCAGAGCTGCACCGGCGACGATGCGCATCCCCCGACCGACGCCGGTTGCCATGAACCGTGCAAATCCCATGGTTACCCCTCCTTTACCGGCGCGACGAGCTCGTGTGCGGCTTCCAGTTGACGCAGGAGGATGCGGCGTGTCAGTGCGCAGGCCTCAAGAATCTCCGGGTATGCGAGACGGTAGGAGACCGTCGTCCCCTCGCGGCGTGTCGCCACGATCCCACGCTGGCGGAGGAGCGAGAGGTGCTGGGAGACATTCGCCTGGCGCAAGCCCGTGGCGGCGATCAGTTCGCCGACCGTCCGCTCCCCCAGACCGATCAGGTGGATCAGTTCGAGGCGGGAAGGATCGGCGAGGACCTGGCAGAGCTGGGCCTGCAGAGCGTAAAGTTTGCGTTCGCGTTCGTCCATTAGTCTTTCCTCCATTCGCATATCACTGCATGCGAATGTAACAGAAAACCATCTTCGTGTCAAGTGCGCACCGTAGCGCCAGCCATTCGAGAAGGCGAGTTGCGCACCGGCCCCGCGTAGGGTGGATCAGCGCGTCATGTTCTTCGCCAAACCACTCAGGCGTCCTTTACCTCCCCTCCCCGCCCGATCGGCATCGGTCACGTAAGTAAAGGGTTGCGTTGTGGTTTGACGAAGGTGTATAGTGGAAGTGTGGCTATTTGGAAAACACAATGGACATTGGTCGCGGCGCTTGCCGAGTATCGCGCGTGGCTTGGGACAACGCGCCAGTATCGTGAGCGCAGCAAGCGCGAGTACCTCGATGACGTTTCTGACCTCGTGGAATGGCTTGAGGGACGTTGCCATCTCC
>JALYUS010000516.1 GCA_030853625.1 Chloroflexota bacterium | reverse complement strand
CGTGCCCAAGCAGCATCGGCGCGGCGAACTGATGGACGTAGCCGCGCAGTGCATCCGTCATGTAAAACGTGTCGCCGTAGCCGACCAACCCTTCGTCGGTATGCACCGCGACGAAGAGAATCTGCGGGTAGTCTTCGACATGGATCGTCTCGATTTTCGTGATCTTCACCGGGCTTCCTCCGCGCTCTTCCGCACGCGCTCCAGTTCCTCCAGAATCCACATCCGCGCCAGCGTCGAAGCGCCCAGACCCTTCGGCTTCGCAATTGCCTGGAGCGCGTCGAACGTCTCCTTATCCAGCCGGATCGAGAGCATCCATGTTGATTTCAGCGGCTGCGCAACGATGAACTCTACTGGCTCAAGTTCATGTTCGTAATCAGTGAAATCATGCGTGTCCCAGAACTCGGCCATCTCCTCGATCGAAGCAAACCGTGGGATCCGTTTAATCTCCTTCTTTTCTTGTGTAGCCATGTTTGTTCTCCTTAACGACGAGGCAGGTTGCGCCGCTCGCCCCGCGTCGCGTCTCGCGCGGTTACAATAGAGAAGGCTTCGAGAGCCTGCAACAAGACGATGACGAAGAGATAGCGCCCCGCATCTGTCTGGCCAATGACGCGACAGGTATCGTCGCGTGCCCGTGTCAAGAATGGAGCGTTTCTTACTGCTTCCGTCGCGTCGGAAATCCGAACGCTATGCCGCGCGATATGCTCTTCATTCCAATCATCCCAGATCAGTTCCGAGAACCAGACTATCGCCTATCCTTCCATGCGTACGACATTGTCATACGTGCGCAGTGAGATAACAAGAGGATGATGAACGGCACGGTGCACGTATCATCCTTGAACGGATTATACATTTTCGCGTGGCCTGTCTCTGGTGATCTTGCCGTTGCTATTCCGGCACAAGGGTGATCTGGAAGATTTCGGGCCAGTTCTTGCCGGTGACGAAGAGACGGTCCGTCGTGTCGTCGTAGGCGATGCCGTTCAGTTCGTTGACGGACGGGCTGCGATCGGCGGCGGGCAGCAGGCCGGTCAGGTCAATCCAGCCGAGGATCGCGCCCGCTGTGGGGTCAATGCGGACGATGCGGTTCGTCAGCCAGATATTCGCATAGATTTCGCCACTCACGTATTCGAGTTCGTTGATGTTCGTCAGCGGCGTGCCGTGATCGGTGACACTGATCGTCCGCACGACCGCGAATGTATCGGGGTCGAGAAAGCGAATAGTCGCCGTGCCGTCGCTCATGATGAGGAAGCGGTCGTCGTGCGTCAGGCCCCACCCCTCACCGTCGTAGGCGAAGGTGCGCTCAAGACAAAAGCAGGTGAGGCCGTAAACGAAACCAATGTGCGACTGCCAGGTCAGTTGGATCAGTGTATCGTTGAAGAGCGTCAGTCCTTCACCGAAATACTCTGGATCGAGCGGAAGGCTTGCGATCACTTGTCCCGTCTCGGCATCCACCTTGCGCAGGCTCGACATGCCGTTGAGGCCCGTGCTCTCGAAGAATGCGCCATCGGCGTAGATCAACCCCTCGGTGTATGCCGTCGGGTCGTGCGGCCAGTGATTGAGCACCTGAAAGGTGTCGGTCGGCGGTTCCGTCGGCGCGGGTACATCCACGGTCGGCGACGCGACGCCCTGCGTCGCCGCGCGCGCGCCACACGCGGGCAAGAGTAGGGCGATACTGAGCAGAAGGAGCGTGATCGAGCGTTTCATCGCGAGTATTGTCGCACGTTTAACACCACGAGAAAGGTCTCCTTGCCTCACACCACCTTGAACTGCTCAAAGGGCTGGCGGCAATCATGACAATAGTAAATGGCGCGGCAGAGCGTCGGGCCGAAGGGATTTTCCAGCGCGGTATGATACGAGCCGCAGTACGGGCAGGCGGGCGCGACGGGCAGGATCACATTCTCGCCGGGGATCGGCGGCGCGAAGCCGCTGGCGCGCAGTTTCCGGCGACCTTCGGGCGTGATGCGCTCGGTCGTCCACGGCTCCACATAGGTTGTCACGACCTCGACCGTTGGTGCGAAGCCCGCCAGCCGCTCGCGGATCGTCGCGCGGATGATGTCGAGCGCGGGGCAGGCAACGAAGGTTGGCATCACCTCGATCCGTAGATGCGTATCGTCCCGCTCCACGCGACGGATGATGCCGAGGTCCACGACGGAAATCATCGGGATCTCCGGGTCCGGCACCTCCGCCAGGGCGTCCCACACTTCCTGGAGTACTGAGTACTCGTTGTCATCCGTTTCTTCTCTCTTCTCGGACTCTTTCACTATTCTCGGATAGTCGCTTTTCACCATGGCCCGTAATCCTTCTCAGTACTCAGCACTCAGTATTCCGTACTCAGCACCCGTCGCTACCATTCCGCTCCCGGCTCCGTGCGGTAGACCATCGTGAACTCGTTCCAGAGCCAGCGGAAGGCGTCAGAATGCGCGGTGCGTCCGCCATCCATCGTGATCGGAAAGATCGGCGCGTAGCGGCCGCCGCCCGCCTCGCGGAACGGAAACGGCAAGCCGAGCGATTGCAGCAGCGGCGCAACCGCGCCAAGCCATTGCTGTTGCATTGCTATCAGCGGTTCGGGCAGGATGCCCGCGTTCAGCAGTTTTTCCTCGCCGCCGAGTGGCGTGAAGATCGTCAGCGCGTCGGGCCAGAGCATGTCCAGCGCCCCTGCCAGCCGTTGATGCGCCTCGCCGCCCGCCGCTGCGAGCCGCTTCATCCACGCCTCCATGTGCATGCGGTGGTAGGTTTCCTCGCGCCGAATTTTGCTCACGATCCCCGCGAGCGGCGGATAGGAGGAATCTGCCAGCACGGCGAGGCGGGTGGCGTCCGCCGTGTCGTAGAGGAAGCGGCGGGCGATGCTGAATGCCCAGTCCGTGCGCGGATGATCCATCAGGCGCGCGTGCCGATACTCCTCCGACTGGCGGCCGTAGACGATGTGGTCGGCGGTGTCATGGGTCAATTCAGCAAGGATTTCGTAGAGGACGCGCGCGTGCCCGATCTCATCCTGCGCGAGCGACGAAAAGGCGACATCCTCCTCCAGCATCGGCGCGATACCCGTCCACTCCGAGTCCCAGAAGCCGAGTACGAACTCGTCGTCCGCGAGCGTGAGAAGCAACTCCGCAAGAGCCGTTTGCGTGGCGAGAGGGAGGGCGATTGTCCCTCCGGCGTCATCGCCCCTACCGATTGTGGCGCTCATGGCTGCTCTCCGCGGACGCGCGCGGCGTCCAGTTTGTCCTTGATGACGTAGCCTGCGGGCTTCTTGAAGGAGCGGTCGAGCGGCGGCTGAAGTAAATCGGGATCGTTCACCTGCTCGATCGCGGCGCGCGGCACGACCCAGAGGCGGATGCTCTCCTGCCGACGGCTGTAGAACTCCCGCGCGTAATGCGCGGCAAGTTCCCGATCCGGCGCGAG
>JALYUS010000504.1 GCA_030853625.1 Chloroflexota bacterium | reverse complement strand
GCCGGGCGCATCGAGCGCTCCGCCGTGGAGGCGGGTGCGGACGCGGTGATTGCCGCCCTGCCGCAGGGCTACGACACGCCGCTGGGCCGCTGGTTCCAGGATGGGCAGGAACTGAGCATCGGCCAGTGGCAGAAAGTCGCCCTCGCCCGCGCCTTCATGCGCGATGCCGATCTGCTGATCCTCGACGAGCCGACCTCCTCGCTCGATGTGCGCAGCGAGTACGAGGTCTTCCAGGCCTTCGGCGACCTGACGGAAGGGAAGATGGCCGTGCTGATCTCCCACCGCTTCAGCACCGTGCGGATGGCAGGCCGGATCGTGGTCATCGAGGATGGCCGGGTGATCGAGAACGGCACGCATGACGAACTGATTCTGCGTGGCGGCCGGTACACCGAACTCTTCGACATGCAGGCGGCATCGTATCGGTAGAGCGAAGAAACGATCAACAGTTCGTGGGACCATCCATCGTTACGAGCAAGGGCGACGGTTCGCGCATTCGCTTGCATGCGCGGATTTTACCTTGACATATCCGATGGACGGGCAGTATAAGACACACGGATTCAGTCAATTGTATCATGTCTGATGTGCGACATCGTAAGGAGGGGAACATGCCTGAGTCATCGCAGAAGATTGTCTCCGCAGGGGTGGCTTCACCGCTCGATGTTCGGCTGAACCGACGAGGGTTTCTGCGTGGTGCGGCGACGGTCGGCGCGGCGGGAGTGGTCGGCGCTGTGCTTGACGCATGCGGCTCCTCGGCAAGCACGAGCGTACCCGCGACAAATGCGGCCAGCGCTGCAACCACGGCTCCCGCGAAAACGAGCGCCGCACCGACGACTGCGGCGGCGAGCGCGGCTGCGCCGACCACCTCCGCGAGCAACGCCTCGTCGGCTGCCGCTCCGGCAGGGACGATCACGATCCCGCTCATCAGTAACCCGACACCCAACCCGATCGTCCTGCCCGGTGGACTCTCCTCGATTCTCCTCGATAAGAACCTCTTTGGGCAACTTGTGCGCCCCGATGCGAATACCGGCGCGCCGTCGCCCGATCTCGCGCAGAAGTGGGATATTTCGCCGGATGGCAAGACCTATACCTTTACGCTGCGTCCCGGCGTGAAATGGCACAACGGCGATCCCTTCACCGCCGACGATGTCAAGTTCACCTTCGACTTGATGCAGGACAAAAAATCGAACGCCGCCTTCATCCATAACCTCGGCCCATTCACGGGTGCAGATATTGTTGACCCGATGACCGTCAAACTCAATCTGTCCGCGCCGTACGCGCCGCTGCTCACACAGCTCGCCTATAACATCATGATGATGCCGAAGAACGTCTTGCAGGCGCAGGACATCAACCAGCCGACCAGTTTCATCCAGAACCCGATCGGCACCGGCCCCTACAAGTGGAAGGAGTTCGTCTCCGGCGATCATGTGACGCTCGTTGCGAACCCGGATTACTGGGATGGGGCGCCGAAGATCGGCACCGTCGTCTATAAAATCCTGCCGGACCTGAACACGCAGGTCGCGCAGTTGCGCGCCGGTCAGGTGGACATCGTCATGCTTGAGCCGTCACAGATTGACGCCTTGCAGAACGTCCCGAATGTGGTCATCAACGCGGCGAGCCAGACGAACTACCAATATCTCTCGGTGAGCAACAGCAATCCGCTCTTCACGGACAAGCGCGTCCGGCAGGCCTTGTCGTACGCCCTCGACCGCCCGACGCTGGTGAAGTCGGTCCTGCGCGGTAAAGGCTCGGTGGCGAATGGGCCGATCTCGCCGCCGATGCAGTGGGCGTACCCGCAGGATCAGCAGGCATATCCCTACGACACGAAAAAGGCACAGGACTTGCTGACGCAGGCGGGATGGCAGAATCAGAGCGGCAAACTGATGAAAGACGGTCAACCCTTCAAGTTCGCGATTATGCTTGACGTCGGCAACCCCACCCGCAAGGATTTCGCGCTCGTCGCCCAGCAGACCTTTCAGAAACTGGGCATGGACGTCTCGATTGACTCGCAGGAGTTCAACAAGTGGTATGACCGGTCCAGCAAAGGCGACTATGATATGTACGTCTCCTACTGGATCACACCGGCGGACCCCGATGCGCTCTACAACGGCTACTCCGACGACAACTCCGACCATTACAAGAACCCGGTCGTTGACGATCTCTTCGCGCAGGGCAAAGTGACGACCGCCCCGGATGCGCGCAAGCCGATCTACGCCAAGTTGCAGCAGACGCTCTACGATGACCAGCCGGACATCTTCCTGACCTATCCGCCGGAATACCGGGCCTTCAGCAAGCGGCTTCAGGGTTACACGAATCTCGGCATCCGCGACGCCTTGTATTACACCTACAAGTGGACGCTGAGTGGGGCGTAAGGGTGTGTCCATGAGAAGCAGAGAGTCAAATGGGTAGATACATCGTCAGCCGCCTGATTCAGGCGGCTGTCGTCCTTGTGCTCGTCACGATCATCACCTTCGGGTTGATGCATCTGGCGCCGGGCGGCCCGTCGGCGGTGCTCACCGATGCGAAGTTGCCGCCGGAGCAGTTGGCGCAGCAGCGCGCGAACCTCGGCCTCGATAAACCGGTCTACGTGCAGTATTTCAAATGGGCGG
>JALYUS010000497.1 GCA_030853625.1 Chloroflexota bacterium | reverse complement strand
GGCGAGCGCGTCAGACGTTAGCGGCACAACGACAACGACGGCCGGTACGGTGACACCGGTCGGTACGGCGAGCGCGTCGGGATCGGCGGTCTCCGGCACCCCAGCGGCAGCAGCAGCCGCGGCGGGGACCAGCGGGACACCTGGAGCGAGTGGCACGCCCGATGCGTCCGCTACAGCGTCACCCGCCGCGACGGCTCCAGCCGGGCCGGTCTATGAGACGATTGTCACCGGGAAAGACCTCGCGGACGCCTTTCCGCAGACCGATCAGAGTGGCAACCTCGTTGTCGGCTTCAAGTTGAACTCGGACGCCGCCACCAAGTTCGGCGACTACACGGGGTCGCACGTTGGCCAGTTTCTCAATGTGATCGTGGACAAGCGGGTCGTCAATAGCGCGACGATTCAGAGCCGGATTGATCAGAGCGGCGAGATCAACGGCTTGGACCGCACGCAGGTGCAGGACCTCGTCGTCGTCCTGAAGTCCGGTCGCCTCGCGGTACCGCTCGATGTCATCGAGACGCGCACGGTCGGCCCGACACTCGGCCAGGATTCGATCAACAAGAGCCTCCTCGCTGGTGGTATTGGCCTCGCGGCGGTCGCCTTCTTTATGATCTTCTTCTATCGCCTGCCGGGCGTGCTCGCGGTGGTGGCGCTCGGTGTCTACACGATGATCACCTTCGCGCTTTTCAAACTGTTCGGCATTGTGCTGACGCTTGCGGGCATCGCGGGTTTCATTCTCTCCATCGGGATGGCCGTGGATGCCAATGTGCTGATCTTCGCCCGGATGAAGGAGGAACTCCGTTCGGGTCGCACGCTGCGCAATGCGATTGACGCCGGCTTCGATCATGCCTGGCCGTCCATCCGCGACTCGAACGCCTCGACGATGATCACCTGCCTGATTCTGTACGTCTTTGGCGGCATCACCGGCACATCGGTCGTGCGCGGGTTCGCCCTCACGCTCCTGATTGGCGTGCTCGTCAGCCTGTTCAGCGCGATCACCGTCACGCGGACGTTTCTGCGCTGCCTGCTCAGTTCGCGCGGCATCTCGACCAACCGCTGGCTCTTCAACACTGAATCGTTCGCGCCCACGCCAACGCGTGATACCGCGACGACCACCGCCGGGGATTAGGGGGAACACCGCCAATGCTCGATCTCGTTCATCGCCGCAAAATCTGGTATACGCTCTCACTGATTATCATCGTGCCCGGCGTGCTGGCGCTCATCTTCTGGCATCTCAATCTCGGCATTGACTTCACGGGCGGCTCCGCGTGGGAATTGCAGTTCCCGCGCACGGATATTCAATCGCTCGATGTCCGGCAGATTCTCGTCGCTCAGGGCCAGGTGGACCCGCAGGTCCAGATCGCAACGGGCGCAACTCCGAACACACAGACCGTGCTGATCCACCTGAAGCAACTCGAAGAGGGTTCAGCCACAAAGACCCAACTGTCGAACGCGCTGAAGGCGCGCTACGGCGACTACACCGAACTGAGCCTCGATTCTGTCGGCCCCACGGTCGGCGCATCGGTCAGCAGGAACTCGATTCTTTCGGTTGTCGCGGCCTCGGTCGGCATCCTCCTGTATCTCGCCTGGGCATTCCGCAAGGTCAAGCGACCGTTCCTCTATGGTTCGTGCGCGATCGTCGCCATGCTCCACGATGTGCTCGTGGTGCTTGGTATCTTCGCGATTCTCGGCAAAGTCGTCGGTGCGGAGATAGATTCGCTCTTCGTCACGGCGGTGCTGACGGTGATTGGGTTCTCGGTCCATGACACGATCGTGGTCTTCGACCGCATCCGCGAGAATCAGATCCGCCGCCCCGCGATGCCCTTCGACGATGTCGTCAACTATAGCCTCAATCAGACGATTGTTCGCTCGATCAACACGTCGCTGACCGTCATCTTCACGCTGCTCGCGCTCGTCCTTTTCGGCGGCGCGACGATCCGCGAATTCGTTCTCGCGCTCCTGCTCGGCGTGGTGAGCGGCACGTATTCGTCTATCTTCAATGCGAGCCAGTTGCTCGTCAGTTGGGAGCGGGGCGAGATTCAACGACTGGCCTTCTGGCGTCGCGGACGTGGCACGCCGCGTGCAGCCGCCAGCGGCGCGGGGGACTGATCGCTCCCAAAGCGTTCTGCTCGCTGTCCCGGCCACCGTATCAGTCACCGGTGGCCGGGCATTCTCCATCGGAAATGTCCTATGGATACCCACTCGCGACGCATCACTCGCGTCGCGTCTCTCGCCATTTTGACGAATGCGCTGCTCGTCATCGGGAAACTGATCGTCGGCTTCGGCACGGGGTCCGTGGCGATCCTCTCAGAAGCGGCGCATTCCGGCGTGGATTTGCTCGTCGCGGTGCTCGCGTCGGCGGCGATCTGGTACGCGCAGCGGCCGGCGGACCGGACGCATCCCTATGGGCACGGCAAGGTCGAGACCTTGACCAGTTTCGGCGAGGGCATTCTGATCGGCGTTGTCGCGGTGTTCAGCGCCGGTAACGCGATCAACGCGCTCGTCAACGGATCGGTCGTGACGCACGTCGGATGGGGCATCGCGATTATGACGGCGGCGGCGGTAATTAATACCGCGATCTCACGCTATCTCTTGCGGATTGCTCGGTCGGAAGGCTCACCCGCTCTGGAGGCGACCGGTATCGAACTCGGTACGGATGTCATTACGGCGACGGGCGTTGTGCTGGGGCTGCTTGTCGTCCAGGTGACGGGGCGGCATGTGGTGGATCCGATTGTCGGCATCATCGTGTCGGGCTTCATTGCGGTCGCGGGCATCCGCGTGCTGCTCGGCGCGATCCGCGGTCTGATGGATTACCGGCTCCCCGACGAGGAGGAGCGGACGATCCGCACGGTCCTCGACGATCACGCCGACAACTTCATCGAGTACCATGATCTCCGCACGCGCCATGTCGGCGGCCGCCATGCAGTGGACTTGCACCTCGTTGTGCCGAGTGATCTCTCCGTCGCGGCGGCGCACGATCTCTCCAGTCACCTCGAAGACGAGATCGCCGACGCGCTGCCCCAAACCGATATCGTCATCCATATTGAACCCGAAAATGAGGCGGCGACGGCGCATCCATCGGGAGCGGAGAACGTCCGCCCGCCTGCCGGCGATACCACCTGACAGGTTTGCGGAAACATAGCCCAGGTCCACCACAATCTTTACGGCCATGATTGCATTGCGGCGGAAGGCGGCGGATGGTACACTCGCGTCCGCGCCGCGGCCGGGAGAACGTGCCGCGCGCATTCACGTTTGTTCGGCGGATGGCCGCCCTTTCACCGTCTGGTGTTCATCATTTATATGGGCGCGGCTCGGGAGCGGGGCCGTGAGGGGGGGAGTGCGTGAGCTGGCTTGTGTGGACAGTTCCCGTTATTGGCATTGTGGCGGTCCTCTATGCGATCTCGCTCGCGCGGGGAGTGCTCGCGAGTGATAGCGGTACACCGGAAATGCAGGATGTCGCGGGGCGTATCCTGACGGGCGCACGCGCCTACCTGAACCGGCAGTACCGCACGATTTTCAGCATCGCCGGCATCGTCGCCATCGTCATTTCCGTCCTGATCTTTTTCATCACGAAACATGACCAGCATCCGGGCAAGCACGCGCTGCTGACTTTCTTCTCGTTCCTGGTCGGCGCGGCCCTGTCCGGCGTCTCGGGCTTTATCGGCATGAACGTCGCCGTGCGCTCGAACCTGCGGACGGCCGCCGGGGCGCGCAAAAACCTCGGCGCGGCGCTCACCGCCGCCTTTCATGGCGGCGCGGTTTCCGGGCTGCTCGTCATCGCGCTCTCACTGCTCGGTGTGACGGGCATGTTCGCCCTCTTCGCCGCGACCGGCATCACGGATGGTGCGCGCGACGCACCGTTCTATATCGTTGGCTATGGCTTCGGCGCGTCATTCGTCGCCCTCTTCGCCCAACTTGGCGGCGGTATCTATACCAAAGCGGCGGACGTTGGCGCGGACCTCGTCGGCAAGGTCGAGGCGAACATCCCGGAGGACGATCCGCGCAATCCGGCGGTGATTGCCGACCTCGTCGGTGATAACGTCGGTGACTGCGCCGGTCGTGGTGCGGACCTCTTTGAGTCCACGGCGGCGGAAGTCGTCGGCGCGATGATTCTCGGCGTCGCGCTCGCGACGATCACGAACAACAATAACTGGATTATCTTCCCGCTTATCATCACGGCATTCGGGCTGCTCGCGTCAATTATCGGTGTACTCGTCGTGCGCCCGACAGCGGACACGCAGGACGCGCTCGGTCTGCTCAACCGCGGCTACTACGTCGTGGCCGGCCTCTCGGTGATCTTCATGATCTTCGTGACGTATGTGCTCTTCCACAATACTTCGCGGAAGAATGCGGACGGCACGATCTTCAATGTGGGCGATAAGTGGTTTTACTTCGCGCTCGCCGGATTGATCGGCATCGCGGCGTCGGTCGCGTTCGTCTACATCACGCAGTTCTACACGGCGGGCAACTACCGTCCGGTGCGCACGATCGCCGAGGCGTCGCGCACGGGTTCGGCGACGAATATTATCTCCGGCCTCGCGATCGGCATGGAATCCACCGCGATGCCTGCGATCACGATCTCGCTGGCGATTGGCGGCGCATTCTTCCTCGGCACGCGCACGCACGTCACCGGTAACACATTGCAGGATGGCATCTTTGGCACGGCCTGCGCGACGGTCGGCATGTTGATGGGTGCGGGTTACATCCTCGCGATGGATACCTTCGGCCCGATCACCGATAACGCCGGTGGCATCGCCGAGATGAGCAACCAGCCGGAGTCCGTCCGCGATGTAACGGACGCGCTGGACTCGGTGGGCAACACGACGAAGGCGCTCACGAAGGGATACGCGGTCGGTTCCGCTGCTCTCGCCGCCTTTCTCCTCTTCTCCGCCTATCTCGATGTCGTTGCGGAATCGCGCGGCTATGCGCCGAATAGCCCACAGTGGGTGCAATCGCACATCGTTGACCTGGCGCAGCCGAAGGTCTTTATCGGTGGTTTCCTCGGCCTGATGCTCGTTTTCCTGTTCTCGTCGCTGGCGATCCGCGCGGTCGGGAGCGCGGCACAGGATATGATTAGCGAAGTTCGCCGCCAGTGGCGCGAGCGGCCGGGGATCATGGCGGGCACCGAGCTGCCGGACTACGCGCGATGCGTGGATATTTCCGTACGCGGCGCGCTGCGTGAGATGATCGCACCGGGCGCGCTGGCCGTGCTCATGCCGGTAGTGATCGGCCTGCTCCTGCGCGCCGAGGGCGCGGCAGGCATGCTCATTGTCGGCACGATGGGCGGCATTCTGATGGCAAACCTCATGAACAATGGCGGTGGCGCGTGGGACAATGCCAAGAAGTTTATCGAGGCGGGCGATCTGCGCGCTGCGGATGGCACGGTACTCGGCAAGGGGAGTGACCCGCACGCGGCCTCGGTTGTCGGTGATACGGTCGGTGATCCCTTTAAAGATACCGCCGGGCCGTCGTTGCATGTGCTGATCAAACTGCTCGCGACGCTGACTCTCGTGCTCGCGCCGCTCTTTATCTGATCGCGCGTAGTATCATAGGAAGATCACTCGGAAGGGCGGCAATCGGGTCGCCCTTTCGCTTGCGTATTTTCTCCCCCTTCCCTCGGAGGGAAGGGGGCTGGGGGTTAGGATTTTATGCGTGTCGGAGTGATCGGTGGCGGGATGCTCGGCATGGCAGCGGCGTTGCGGCTGCGTCAGTCGGGGCATACGGTCGTGCTATGGGAGCGGATGCAGGGCCTGGGTGGCCAGGCGGCGACCTTCCCAATCGCCGGGACGCGGCTGGAATACTTCTATCATCATCTCTTCCATTCCGACACGGCGATTACCGACCTGATGGCGGAACTCGGCGTCGGTGACACGCTTCAATGGCTGCCGAGCACGGTCGGCATGTTTCATGACGGCAAAATCTGGCCGCTCGACGGCGCGACGGACCTTCTAAAGTTGGGGTACATCTCCCCCCTCGCGCGCCTGCGCATCGGCGCGATGACCGCGTACCTCCAGTTCCAGAAGAAGTACGCGGGCTACGAGCGTGTCACCGCCGCGCGGTGGATCGAACGGTTTTCCGGCAAGAACGGCTTCGATCGGGTGTTCGGCGCGCAACTGCGGGCGAAGTTCGGCCCGTCGTGGGACAAAATCCCGATGGTCTGGTTCTGGAAAAAGGTGCAATTACGCACGACGAACCGAAGCAACCCGCTTGCCAAAGAGACGCTCGGCTACCCACGCGGCTCGTTTCAAGTCGTCATTGACGCCCTCGCAGCGGAGTTGCATCGGCTCGGTGTGGAAATCCATCTCGGCGTTAATGTCGAGGCCGTACAACCGCACGCCGATGGCGGCGTGATGGTGCGCGTTGATGGGCAGGAACGGGATTGCGATGTCGCGGTTGTCACGACGCCGTCGGCAGTCTTCAAGCGGCTCGTGCCGGAACTGCCCGCCGCGTATGTACAGAAGCTTGATGCCGCAGGGTATCAGGCAGCATGCTGCATGCTGCTCGAACTGGATCGGCAACTGACCGACATTTATTGGTTGAATATCGCCGACGAGGCGGTACCGTTCACGGGCGTGATCGAGCAGACGAATTTCGTCCCGCCGGAGCAATACGGTGGCAGCCATCTCGTCTATCTCTCGCGGTATTTGGAAGTGACCGACCCGATCTGGACGATGGATCAGGATGCGCTTTTCGAGCATTACGTGCCCGCGCTGAAGCGGATCAACCCGGCCTTCGATCCATCATGGGTGCGGGAAATCCGCGTTTTCCGCGAGCGCGCCGCGCAGCCAATCGTGCCGCTTCATTACTCCTCGCTGATCCCGGAAATGCGCACGCCGCTACCGAATATCTACCTCGCGAACACGACGCAGATTTATCCGGAGGATCGCGGGACGAACTACTCGATCAAACTGGGTGGCGATGTCGCGGCCCGTATCAACGACGATCTGACGCAAGGCCGGATCACACCGGCGAAATCTGCGTTCGCGGCTGCGGATTAAGAGAGAGAGGTCGT
>JALYUS010000493.1 GCA_030853625.1 Chloroflexota bacterium | reverse complement strand
TCGACCTCTGCCGATACGGTGAGATCGCCCGTCAGCGCGATCGCTTCCGTGCCCGCCTCCCGTAGTCTGTTCGCCGCCGCCTCGACATCGTTGGCCGTCCGCGCGACAAGAGCGACGCGCGCCCCTTCCGCCACCAGCCCCGCCGCGATGGCGTAGCCAATCCCCCGGCTCGCCCCGGTGACGAGCGCCCGTTTGCCGGTCAATCCAAGTTCCATACGTGCTCCTTTCAGTCGCGAGTGACGAGTGCTGAGTACTCAGTACTGAGTACTGGGATTGCCGTATGCTACTGCAATAGGAGGCGCTGTGGTGCTATTGTCTCGCGATATTGGTGGATGTTCGTAGTGCATGGATGGCGGAGGTAAGCAGTGAACACGGAAAGCAATACTCAGTACTCGCTCGACGACGAGTTGCACGCCTGTATCGAGCAGGCGATGGCGCATTACCATGTGCCCGGCGTGGCGGTCGGCGTCTATCACGATGGCGCGCAGCAGGTCGGCGGCCTCGGTCTGACGAATGTGGATCATCCGCTCGTCGTGGACGCGCACACGCTCTACCAGATCGGCTCGATCTCGAAGACCTTCACGGGGACGACCGCGATGCGGCTTGTGGAGCAAGGGAAACTCGATCTCGACGCGCCGCTTCGCACCTATCTGCCGAATCTCCGGCTCGCTGACGCGGAGGCGACGGAGCGCGCGACGATGAAGCATCTGCTCACCCATACCGGCGGCTGGGTGGGCGATTACTTCGACGATCTCGGCGCGGGGGATGACGCGCTGGCGAAGATGATGGCGGCGATGGCGGACGTGCCGCAGGTCGCGCCGCTCGGCACGCTCTGGTCCTACAACAATGCCGGCTTCGCCCTCGCGGGCCGGGTGATCGAGGTGCTGACCGGCCAGCCCTTCGAGGCGGCGGTGCGGTCGCTCGTTCTCGATCCGCTCGGCATGCGGCACACCTTTTACTTCGCGCGCAACATCGTCACCGAGCGGTTCGCCGTCGGCCATACCGTTGCAAATGACACGCCGACCGTTGCGCGCCCGTGGGAACTGCCGCGCACAGTGAACCCGGCGGGTGGCCTGCTTGCCGATGTGCTCGATTTGCTCGTCTACGCCCGCTTCCAGATGGGCGACGGCACGGCGCAGGATGGCACGCGCATTCTTTCGCCGGAAAGCCTCGCCTTTATGCAATCTCCCCTCTCCTCCAGAGGCAGTTCGGGCGAGATGGGACTGACGTGGATGCTCGAGGACATCGGCGGCGTGCGCACCGTCCGGCACAGCGGCGGCACGGTCGGACAGCAGACGATCTTCGTCTTCGTCCCGTCGCGCAACTTCGCCCTCACCGTCCTGACCAATGCGGATCGTGGCAGCGAGTTGCACAGCGAGGCGACAAAATGGATTCTGAAGCGGTATCTCGGCCTCGAAGACCCGGAACCGGCGATCCTCGATGCCACGGCGGAGCAACTTGCGCCCTATGCCGGGCGCTATATATCCGCCTTGAGCGACCTTGAACTGACCGTGCGCGACGGCGGCTTCCTGTTGCAACGCATCCCGAAGGGCGGCTTCCCGGACAAGGAGCGGCCTGCCCCGCCGCTACCGCCGCCCGTCCGGGCCGCGCTGTCCGGCGAGAACCTGCTGATTGGTCTCGATGAACCGATGCACGGCACGCGTGGCGAGTTCCTGCGCGACGCGGACGGCTCCATTGCCTGGCTCCGTCTCGGCAGCCGCGCGCACCGGCGGGTGTGACCCGACAGAAGGAAGCGGCGTTTGTCTATTGCGCCAAGTGCGCGAGAAAAGCGGTGGGAGAGAAGACCGGGATCGTGGCACTTGTGTAATGATTGAGGTTGCGCGTCACGATCGCTTCCACGCCGCTTGCCGTTGCGCTGGCATGTTGCACGGCGTCCTCGTAATCTGACCAATGGAGTGCATGTGCGGCTTGCAATACTGCCGCGTCAATGGGTGCGACGTGCAGTGCGGCAAGGATTTCCGCCACTGCTTGCCGCGCTCGCACCTTCCCAATCTCTTTCCGCGCGACATAGACGAGGTTGACAGGTGTAATGCCAGAAACATATGCCTCATAGCGGTTCTGCTCGTTCGCCACCCAGAGCGCAGTTGCATCGCTGGCGAATGGTTGCCGAAGCAAGACAAAATCAAGGAGGATATTCGTGTCGAGGAGGACCTTCACGAGTATTTTCGGATCAAATAATTCGTGTAATCCTCTCGTATTTCCTCGTCTGTCGGAGCGTACTCCGATGTTCTCAAGATACCGAGTAATCGGTGGGCCGACGACTCCGGTGGAATGTCCTTGAGCAGTCGCGCCCGCTCTGCCTCGAATTCCTCCCGCCACGCCGCATCCGTATCACGCGCGCCATTCCGGGCGGCGGCATGCGGTTCCAGTGTTTCACGCATGGCCCGGGAAACGTCTTCCAAAAGCCGCAACTGCTCCGCGACCGGCCATCGCGCCACTTCCGCTTTGATCTCTTCGTACGTCATCACATCGCTCTTTCGCTGATGTAATAGAGAAGCCCGTATCGCGTATAGTGTACCCGATTGGGCGGCATTCCATGCAGAAATGGGGGAACGAGTGAAGCGAGAAGTGACCGGGCAGGTTGTTCGGGTGCTGGTCGGGCGGGACGCGGTCTCACTCGTTACGACGCGCGAGACGGCGATTGCAATCACGATGGAGGGCGTCGCGGGGGACAAGCATGCGGGGATCACGCGCCTCTCGGACTCGCGAACGCCGTGGTTCACGCGCGGCACGGTGATCCGCAACAGCCGTCAGGTCTCCCTCGTCGCGGTGGAGGAGTTGGAACGGATGGCGGCGGCAATGGACCTGCCGGTGATCGAGCCGGAATGGCTGGGCGCGAACCTCGTGCTGCGCGACCTTCCCGATTTCTCGCATCTGCCGCCGGGATCGCGCCTCTTTTTCCCCGATCAGGCCGTGCTCGTTGTGACGGAGCAGAACTTCCCCTGCGTCTATCCCGGCAAAATTATTCAGGAACAGTACCCGGATGCGCCCCGGCTGGCGCAAACATTCCCGAAAGTGGCGCTCCATCTGCGTGGCCTCGTCGCCTGTGTCGAATACCCCGGCACGATCCGCGAAGGCGATCCCGTCCGCGTGGACGTGATCGCGCAAACGATCTATCGCGGCGGATCGGACGATTAGCTGCCGAGCGTGTTGATTGCCCGCGAGATCAGCACCGCGACGACGACGATCGAGATCAGGGACTGCATCATCATCAGCACCTTCGGCGGGCGCGACAGAATCAGCGTGTCGGTCGGGCTGAAGGCCGCGCTCGTGTTGAAGGAGAGGAAGAGGTAGTCGAGAAAGCGCGGCGACCAATTCGTCTCGGCCGCATCGGGCGTCGTAAATTGCGGAAAGAGAAAGTCGGTGCTCGTGTACCGCTTGACATGGCGGGCGTGCGGGCCACCGCAGTCGAGTTCCCAATACCAGATCGCAAAGACAAGGATATTCGCCCCCCAGATCAAAGCGCCATCGCGCAGCAAGTGCGTTGCCGGGGTCTTGCCGCTCGGCAGCCGGATGAGGAGCAGGATCGCGCTCGCCGTGATCGCTGCGGTCACCAGCGCCGTGAGAATCATGCCGAAGAGTCGGGTGAGTTGATAATTACCTTTAATCAGCGCCCCATAGAGCGGGATCAGCAGCACGACAATGAGCGCGGCGAGCAGCCAGCGGGGGCCGAGGCGGATAGTGTCCGGCAGCACGGCGTACGCCGCACCGATAGCAAAGGCAGCGATGAGCGATTCCCATCGTGGCGCATGGCGCCAGTGCCGTTCATCGTCGGTCATCTCTTGCATGGTAGCGCTCCTCCTCGGTATGGTAACGCGTCCGTACGCCTGCCCGCCTATAGCGTTACATCCGTCGCGCAATCGCGCAAGAGCGGAACCGATATTCGGATGCAATGACGAGCCTGCCATCGCGGAACAACGGCAGAATGAGGGATACCAGCCCTGGAAATTGACAGCGCCGGAAAGGCTGCTATCATTTAGGTATGAGCACTCCTTCTGCCCACAATGGACATTCTCGCGCCACAACCCATCGGCGAACCGGGCCTGCCATGACGGCGGACGAGCACATCGGTTTCAACGGGCGGTTCGCCGCCGCACTCACCAGGACTGTCGGCTCGATGTGGGTAGTGTACTTCACGACGCTCTTCGTGTTCGCCTGGATCGCGCTGGCTACCTTCGGGCCGCTGCATTCCCGCGATCCTTACCCATTCCCGTTCCTCTTGTTCATCGGCAACGTCGTTCAACTCCTGCTCGTCTTTGTGATTCTCGTTGGGCAGCAGGTCCTCGGCAGGACCGCTGATAAGCGGTCGTTGCAAACATACGAGGACGCCGAGGAGATCTTCAAAGAGGTTGTCCATCTCCACGATCACCTCGTGGAGCAGGATCGCATCCTGAACCGGGGCATCAGCCTCGTCGAGAAGCAGCGCCATCCGTGGATTGAGGACCGGAAGGTGACGCCGCCACCAATGGTCGAGGATCAATATGTCGGCCTCAACGGCCGCATCGCCGCCTGGATCACAAAGCGGGTCGGGAGCATGTGGGCGTTCTACGTCGCCACGCTCTTCCAGTTCGGGTGGATTGGCCTGTCCGTCGTTGGCGTCATCACCTTCGATCCGTACCCCTTCGCCTTTCTGCTCTTTCTTTCCAGCCTCGCCCAGTTGATCTTCATGTTCATCATCATGGTTGGGCAGGATGTCCTTGGTCGTGCGGGGGACAAGCGGGCGCAGCAGACGTATCTCGATGCCGAGGCCATTCTCCACGAGTGCGCGCGTCTCCAGGAACATCTGACCGCGCAGGACACACTGATCGTCAATATCTGCGGCTACATCGCGGAGCACGCACCGGCGGACCATCCGATCCGGAGCGAGATCGGGCGCATTGCTCCGGCGCGCTGACGAGGCGGGTGGCCCGTCAGTGGAAGGCTCGGTACTATCCGTGGATGGTCGGTTGCGAGTCTTCAGCCAAGCGATGACACTCCTTGAAGCATGGTTCAGGAGACCTCGGCAGAGAGACGCGCGGCAAGTGGACTGCACAACAGATCCGACGACGAAAGAGCGGATTTTCTACGACGCAATGATGCAACGGATCGATTGGCAATTACGGAGTGCGGATACCCAAAGGATTTCAGAAGCCGGGCAAGCGACTCTCTCGATAGATCACGGGGAAGTTTCACAGCGCCAGCACTTCTTCACGAACGAAATGCAAGCGGATCATGCGGGGTTCCTGACCGTCCGCGAAATGGCAGCGGACAGCGTCACGCACGTTTGTATGCAGGG
>JALYUS010000464.1 GCA_030853625.1 Chloroflexota bacterium | reverse complement strand
CTCTGCGCTATCTCCCCTTCCTTTGCCTTTCCCTATGCTATACTCGTGCCGCGTTGGGGATTGAGACGGCGAGGCCGCACGACCGCGCGGCGCGCTGAACGGGGCGGACTACGCGCTTGGCGAACCTGATCACCGTTATCCGGCTCATCGTGCTCTTCGGGACGGTCGGTCTGCTCTACACGCGGCAGCCGTTGGCCGTGTCGTGCGCGGTTGTCCTCTTGTATCTCATTATCGCGTCAGACGCGCTCGACGGTATCGTTGCGCGGCGGCGGGGCCGGGCGGACGAGTTCGGCGCGGTCTTCGACATCGCGGGGGACCGCGTGGTGGAGATGACGTGTTGGATCGTCTTCGCGCATCTCGGCGTTATCAGGGTCTGGATTCCCCTGGCGATGATGACGCGCGGCTTTATGATTGACGCGATGCGTTCTCTCGGCTTGAAGGAAGGCAAAACGGCGTTCGGGAAAAACTCGATGATGCGCTCGCCAGTCACGCGGTGGCTGACCGGATCGCGATTCATGCGCGCCTTTTATGGTGTGGCGAAGGTGCTTGCTTTCGGCTTTCTCGCCGGCCTCTTCGGTGCGCGGCTCCCGCATACCAACGGCTTCCTTTCGTTCTACAACACCACGGGCGGTCGTCTCATGACCTGGTTTTTTGTCTACAGCGCGGTCGTCCTCTCGTTCGTGCGCGGCCTGCCGGTGGTGTATGACTCGTGGGACTATCTGCGCGGTCAGGCGCCGGAGCAGCGTTTGATGCGCGAGCGATTCCGCAAGCGGCGTGACGCGCGCACCGACGGCGAATTCCTGCCACCAGAGGCCTCCGGTGAATGACCAGCCCGGTAGCCGCGTGCACTCCGGCCCATCAAACCTGCCTGCCGCCGTCGAAACGACCGTCCCGCTCGTTGGCAATCGTACGGTCGTCGAGGCGACCGAAATGCCGATCGTCCCACGGGGCGAAACCCCTATGGCTTCGATCGGCGCGGTCTTTGATGTGGACCGGACGCTCTTGCCGGGCACAACTGCCGAGCGCTTATTTCTCCGCTATCTCTGGGAAAAGCGGCAACTCGGCCCGCGCGAGGCGCTCGTGACGGTCGGGTTCACGCTCCGGCACCTGCGGCCGACACCGTCGCGGATCGTCCAGAGCATCCGGCGGCACCGACCGTATCTGCGCGGCAAGGACCTCGCCGAAATGCAGCAACTCGGGGCGGACTGCTTCGCGCGGGACATCCGCCCGCGGCTGGCGGCGCGCGGGATCGAGACCGTTGCCGCGCACACGGCGCAAGGCCACACGACGGTGATGCTCTCCGGATCGCTCTGGTTCCTGCTCCAGCCGATGGCGGAGTTCCTCGGCATTAACCATGTCATCGCCACACGGCTGGCGGTCAAGGCCGCCGGTGCGCCGGGGCGCGGGCCGAAACTGACGACCCGGCTGGAAGGGCCGCATCCCTACGGGCGGGCAAAAGCCCTGCTCGTGACACGATTCGCGGATGAGCACAAACTCGATCTCGCGGCCTCCTATGCCTATGCGGATCATTACACGGACGCGGAGATGTTGGCGCTCGTCGGCAATCCGATCTGTGTCAATCCTGACGACCGCCTGCGTCGGGAAGCGGAAGCGCGCGGCTGGCAGATCGAAGCCTTTCTATGAAACTGCGAGGCACGATCAACTCCTGGATCGAAGCGCCACCCCACTGGCTGCGGCGCTTCGGGAACTACGCCGCGCAGGTCGTCAGCGTTCTGCTGCTCGGGGTCTCGCGGCCGGTCGGCTACTGGATTGCGGACCGGTTCGGCGACTATTTTTATCGCCGCAATACGAATCTTCGCGCCAACGTCGCGGACAATATGCGCCACGTCATGGGCACGGGCGCGACAGAAAACGCGGTGCAGGATGCAGTATTGCGCGCCTTTCGGATGCAGGCGCGCAACGGCTTCGACTTGTTGCGCGTGCCGCGCGTCTCGTTGAAACGGATCGAGCGGCAGGTGCGACTGGATGGCGATTGGTCAGTGGTTGACGATGCGCTGGCAGCGGGGCGCGGGGTAATTATCTGCACCGCACATTACGGTGCGTTCGACATCATGGGGCAATTCATCATCAACCGCGGCTACGACGCGTCGCTCCTCGTCGGGCGGACGACCTCCCATTTTGTCCACGACTCCGTGACGTATCTGCGGAAATCGCGCGGCTGGCAGATCGAACACGTCGAGGAGCCGGGTAGCGTTCGGCGCGTGATGAAGGCGTTGAAGGAAGGCAAGGTGGCGGGGATGGTCGTGGATCGCGATTGGAGCGGCACTGGCGCACCCGTGACCTTTTTCGGCGCGACGACGACCTTGCCGACCGGACATATCCGTATGGCGCTGGCGACCGGTGCGGAGATCGTGACGGTGATGGCGCCGCGTGTGGAACATAACCGCTACGGCTTCATCCTCCGGCATATCCCCCTCCAACGCAGCGGCAATACGGCGGCGGATGTCGCGGAGAATATGCGCCGGATGCTTGCGAACATCGAGGCGGTGATCGCGCACGATCCCGGGCAGTGGGTGCTTTTCCGTCCCGTCTGGCCCCACCGGGAAGGCGATTGATCGTTACCGTGGTATGCATTAAACCTTCGATAGACAACAATAGTTGACGGATGCGCGGCCATTGACGACACTATGTGTGGGGAGGTGATGGGAAATGCCGGATGCCGTGGGGATGGCTGAACGCACGCATATTCTCGTTGTGAACGATACGCAGGAAATCCTCGATCTCTTTCGGATGATCCTGGAAGATGAGGGGTATCGCGTCACCGCGCTCGGCTTCGCGGTCGAGGACTTGCGCAAGATCATTGATGCCGCACCGGACCTCGTCATTCTCGATCTCGTCTTCGATCGCGAGTATGTCGGCTGGCAGACGCTGCAAAAGATGAAGATGCACCGCGACACCGAGAAAATCCCCGTCCTCGTCTGCACGGCGGAGATTCGTAAAGCGCAGGAGATTCAGGGATACCTGACGGAGAAGGGTGTGGGATTGCTTTTGAAGCCGTTCGACATTGATGATCTGATCGCGCAGGTTACGCGCCTCTTATTGCCCAACACCGGCCCGACGCAGACGACATAGCGCGGCCTATGCCTCACCGCGCCACGCGGCGCGGCCTTCCTTGATGCCGTAATAGACGATGACCAGCCCGGCGAGTGGGTCCGCCCACCACCAGCCGAAAAGTGCGTTCAGGATGAGACCGATTAACACGGCTCCTGCCAGATATGCGTCTATCAGCGTGACATGCGCCTCGGTCATGAGTACGGCGTTGTCGAGTTGTGTGCCCGTGACGCGCTTCCCGGATGCCAGGAGTAGCATCGCGATCAGCGTCGCCGCTAGCCAGACGATACCGAGTACCGACGTGTTGGGCCGCACATCACGCACCAACACGTACGCCGCCTGAATGAGCACATAGACCGCCAGCGCATAGAACGCCCCGCCGATCAAGCGGAGCGCCCGTCGCTCGCGGTGTTCGTTGACGCCCTTCAGTTGCCAGACGACGATCACCGAGGCGAAAATCTCGATCAGCGAATCCAGACCGAAACCCGCGAGCGCCACTGACCGAGCCGCGATTGCCGCCGCAATGACGATGCCCACCCCGACGACATTCCAGCCGAGCGTCGCGTATTCGAGGCGCAAACCACGTTTGAGCAGTCCAGTCTCCAATACATCTCCCAGTACATGGCATCATCGAAGAAACAGTAACCGCCAAGACGCCAAGAGAAGGATTTAACGCAGAGGGCGCGGAGATCGCAGAGAAGAATTCTAAGTTTTCTTTCCTCTGTGTCCTCTGCGATCTCTACGTTCGATTCCCTTCGTTCTCCCCCTGGGCGGTTCAGCCTTGTTTACTGGTGGCGGCGCCGTTTGGCTTGCGGGCGGGAGGCGGTGCGGGGCATTGCAGCGATCAGTTCCGGCCCCTCACCCCAGAGGTCGTATTCGTCCGCCTCGGTAATCCGTATGGGGACGATGCTGCCAATCGGGTGGACGCCTGTGACGAAGACGAGGCCGTCCACCTCCGGCGCGTGCCGCTTCGCGCGCCCGGCGCTGATCGGGATGGTCATGCCGTCTTCGTCCTCGACATCGCCC
>JALYUS010000441.1 GCA_030853625.1 Chloroflexota bacterium | reverse complement strand
TGCTGGAAGATGGCTTGCTGGAGAACCCGACGGTGGACGCCGCCTTCGCCCTTCATGTAGACCCGCAGGTGCCGGTCGGGCAGATCGCCTACACGCCGGGCATCGACAGCGCGTACTCGGATCGCGTCTTTATCCGCGTCCACGGCAAGGGCGGACACGCCGCCCGGCCGCACAGCGCGGTGGACAGCACGCTCGTCGCGGCGCACATTCTGATCGCACTCCAATCGCTGATCAGCCGTGAGACGGACCCGATGGAATCCGCCGTCATCACGATCGGCACATTGCAGGCCGGCGTCGGCGCGGCGAATGTCATCCCCGAGTTCGCGACGCTCTTCGGCACGGTGCGAACGCTGAATTTGACAGTCCGCGAGCACATTCGCACACGGATTCCCGAAGTCGCCTCCCACATCGCACAGGCGATGGGCGCCACGGCGGAAACGGCCTATCTCACCGGCTACCCGGCGATGATTAACACCCCGGCGATGTGCGAACTGATCCGCCGCGCCGCGCTGCCGATCATTGGCGCGGAGAACGTCAACGAGAAGCCGCTCGGACTCACCGGCGAGGATTTCTCCTTTGTCCTGGAACAGGCGCCCGGCGCAATGATGCGCCTCGGCACCGGCAATGTGGAGCGCGGCCTGACGAACGGCGTCCATCACCCGAAATTCGACGTAGACGAGCGCGCCCTCCCTCTCGGCGTCGCCATGATGACGGCAATCGCGCTGGAATACCTGAACGGGGAAGGATAGTTCGGAGCAGTTCGATGTTCGATTTTGGCATCACCCTCAAGCCGGATATGGCGCCGGAGCGCGTTGTGGCGCTGACGCGGCAGGCAGAGGCGGCGGGCTTCGCGTACGGCTGGCTTTTCGACTCGCACGTCCTCTGGTTGGAGCCGTATCCGCTCCTGACGTTGATGGCGCGGGGTACGACACGGATGCGTCTCGGCACCTGCGTCACCAACCCCGCGACGCGCGACCCGACCGTGACGGCGAGCGCGCTGGCGACCCTCAATCTAATCTCTGGCGGGCGGATGGACCTCGGCATCGGCCGGGGCGACAGTGCGCGCCGCGTGATGGGCAAGAAGCCGACGACGCTCGCCACATTGGAGCAATCCGTGCGCATCATCCGCGATCTCGCCTCCGGCCAACCGACCGACTACGATGGCGAGCAGATCCGCATGGAATGGGCGAGTGGCACGCTGCCGGTCTGGATCGCCGGGTACGGGCCGAAGGCGCTCCATATGGCGGGCCGGATCGCGGACGGCATCATCCTCCAGTTCGCCGACCCGCACCTGATCCGCTGGTGCATCGGTTTCGTGCGGGCGGGGGCGGAGGCGGCCGGGCGCGATTTCGCCGCGATCAAGATCATGGCTGCCGCACCCGTCTGGGTTTCGGATAACCTCGAAACGGCGCGCGACCACGTCCGCTGGTTCCCCGCCCTCGTCTCGAATCATGTGATGGACCTGATCGCGCGCTATGACCCCGCCGACTTGCCGCCGGAACTGACCGCCTACGTGCAGCATCGCGCCGGATACGACTACCGGCACCATGCCGAAGTCGGCAGCGGCAACGCGCAATTCGTCGCGGACGATGTCGTAGACCGCTTCTGCATCGTCGGCCCCGTCGCGGAGCATCACCGACGCCTCCAGGAATTGGCCGATCTCGGCGTCCATCAATTCAACATCTACCTGATGAGTGGCGACGAAGAAGCGACGCTGGATGTCTATGGACGAGAGATCATTCCAGCATTCGCATGGGTATAAGACCGCTCGTTCAAAGCAAACACAGAGACCACGGAGGACGCAGAGATCACAGAGGGATTCGTATTTCATTTTTCTTCTCTGTGCCCTCTGTGACCTCTGTGGTCTCTGTGCTCAGTCTTTCTCTCTCTTGACGGCTCCCTTTTCGCTTGTGCCCGTTGCAACGAGTGGATACGATAGCCGCGTCACAGCGATGCGCGGTTTTGGCTACGACGAGGGGCTGGAAACGCACGACCGCTGGCTGGCGTGGAGCGGCGCGCTGCTCGGTCTTTCTGAGGGGCAGGCGTTGTGGGCACGGTATCACCGGCAATCTGGCGATAGTGACCAAGCGTATGAGCATGCCGAGCGCGCCCTCGCCCTCGCCACCGAACCGCGTCAACCGCTCGCCCTCATCGCCGCCCATCGCCTGCTTGGCGAACTCGATACCGACGCGGGCCGCTATGACGACGCTGCCGTTTACCTTGATGAATCGCTCCGGCTTGCCGATGCCTGCGCCGCGCCATACGAGCGAGCCTTGACGCTCCTCGCGATGGCGGAATTGCACATCGCGACGGGAGATAACGACGACGCCAAACGGCTGCTCGATGAGGTGCGGGCGATCTGCGAACCACTGGGCGCGAAGCCCGCGCTGGTCCGCGCCGATGCGCTCATGGCGCGGTTGGCAGGGTGGGGACAAAAGGAGGCTACGCGATGCGTACGGTGATCAAAGGCGGGACAGTCGTGACAGCGAGCGATACGTATGCGGCGGATGTGCTGATCGAGAGCGAGCAGATCGCTGCGATTGGCCGCGATCTCTCCGGCGACGCGCCGATTGACGCGGAGGGCATGTATGTCATCCCCGGCGGGATAGATGTCCACACGCATTTGGAGATGCCCTTCGGCGGCACGGTCTCATCGGACGATTTCTTCACCGGGCATCGGGCGGCGGCCTTCGGCGGCACGACAATGCACATAGATTTCGCCATCCAACCGAAGGGTGCGACGCTGCGCGAAACCTTCGACCTCTGGTCTGCCAGGGCAACGGGCAAGGCGGCGATTGACTACAGTTTCCACATCGCGATCACTGACCTGACCGATAACGTGATGGACGAAATCCCGCAGTGCCCGGACTGGGGCATCACCAGCCTCAAACTCTTCATGGCCTACAAGGGCGCCTTGCAGGTGGACGACAGCACGCTCTTTCGCGCGCTGGAGCAAGGCGCGGCGAATGGCCTCCTCACCCTCGTCCACGCCGAGAATGGCGACGCGATTGATGTCCTCGTCAAGCAGGCCGTCGCCGCTGGGCATCTCGCACCGAAGTACCATGCGCTCACTCGTCCGCCCGCCCTCGAAGCGGAGGCGACGAATCGCGCCATCCGCCTCGCGGAAGTGGCGGGCGCGCCCTTGTATGTCGTCCATGTTTCGTGCGCGGGCGCGCTGGACGCGGTGCGGGCGGCGCGGCAACGCGGGCAAGCGGTCTATGGCGAGACGTGCGTGCAGTATTTCTTTTTCACGAAGGACGACCTCGCCCGCCCCGGCTTTGAAGGAGCCAAATACGTCTGCTCGCCGCCCTTCCGCGAGCAACACGACCAGCAGGCTCTCTGGCGCGCCGTCGCGGACGACGACCTGCAACTTATCTCCACCGATCATTGCCCCTTCTGGTACGAGGGCGGCACGAATGGACGGAGTGGTGGCAAGGAACTGGGCAAGAACGACTTCGCGAAGATTCCGAACGGCTGCCCCGGCATCGAGGACCGGCTGATGGTGCTCTACACCCACGGCGTGCGCGGCGGCAAATTCTCGCTCAATCGCTGGGTGGAACTCTGCTGCACGAACCCCGCCAAACTCTTCGGCATGTACCCCCGGAAGGGTACAATCGCTCCCGGCAGCGACGCCGATCTCGTCATCTGGGACCCAAACGCGACCCGCACCCTCTCCGCCGCCACGCAGCATCAGCGCACCGATTACACCCTCTACGAGGGCATGGCAGTGATGGGCGCGCCGCGCACCGTCCTCGCGCGCGGGCAGGTACTGGTTGAAGAGGGCGCATGGAAGGGCGAGCCGGGCGCGGGTCGCTTCGTGCCACGGCAGCGGTTCACAAAGGGAACTTACTTGAGCCGATAAAATGCCTGCGCGTTCTCGAACATGATTTTGCGCGCCGTCGCGTCCGGGAGGATGCCGAAGGGAAAGGCTTCCTCCGGCGTGTCGAAGTGCCAGTGCGGGTAGTCCGTCGCGAACATTAAGAGATCATCTGAGCCGATCTGGTCGAGGATGTGCAAGAACTGCTCCGACGTTGGTGGCGCATCCATCGGCTGCGTCGTGAAGCGGACGTGCTGGCGGACGTAGTCGGACGGCGGGCGGCGCACCCAGGGCACC
>JALYUS010000434.1 GCA_030853625.1 Chloroflexota bacterium | reverse complement strand
GCGTTAGCCCTTGAATATCGGTGAAGTCTTGCCTGTTGTACGTGGCTCTCCCGCAGCGACGGTGAACCTCAGGCCCCGTTCAGCACGCGCTGGCGGAGTAAATCGAACCCGGCACGCCCATACATCTGGCGTTTCACGGTTTTTAGCCGATTGATCTGCCCCTCCGTTTGTCCGTTGCTCCATTCGAGGGTCAAGCCGACTTGGATGGCCGCTTTGTCCAACAGTAATCCGGCGGCGAACCGGCGCAGGTCGGCACTCTCACTCTCACTCGCGGCAGTGACCCAAGCATCAAGCCGCTCGCCCCGCCGTTCGTGGGCCATCGCCACGAAGTCCTGGGTGAGTGCATAGACCTGTGCAATCGTTGGATCGGCCTGACAGAGCCGATCAATCTCCTCCTGTTCTTCGGTCGTCAGCGTCTCCGGACGGTGCACGAAGAGGATGGCGACATGCCGCGGTGTGGACGGACGATGCGTGCTGATTCGGTCGCGATAGATACTCGGGCGTTCGCCTACCGGCAGTCGCAGGTGTGCGAGGAAGCGCACGACGTTCGTGTACGAGGAGTGATAGCCCATTTCCCGGATTTCTCGCCACAGCCGGGTCGCCGTGTGGCACCCTTCATCCCAGCGCGTGAGCAGGTGCGCTTTGTAGGGATCAAGCGGCGTCAAACGCAGCCGATACTGCTTGCGCTCAGGCGGACCTCCCAGGCGCAAATAGCGATAGACCGTCGTCCGGCTGATGCCAGTGGTACGGGCAATGTCGGCGACGTCTGCACCCTTTGCGTGCAAGACGAGCACCGCCTCGTAACGTGCAACC
The DNA here is from genome assembly GCA_030853625.1 of Chloroflexota bacterium. Classification (GTDB taxonomy): domain Bacteria; phylum Chloroflexota; class Chloroflexia; order Thermomicrobiales; family JALYUS01; genus JALYUS01. Next base: position 1,513 of record JALYUS010000434.1, on the reverse strand, counting down.
AGCGGCGCATGGCGCCGGTGGCTGTCCTCCTCCGCCCGCTGTTGCCACGGCTGTTTCGGGGGCGGCAGCGACACGGGTGGATGCGCCACGGCATCCGTCTGTTTGAGTACCGCGCGCTTGTGTTGGAGAGAGCGATCCAACGCGTCCCCGAGATTCTTGATCAGATGAAAGCGATCCGCGACTTGTATCGCCTCAGGAGCACCGCGGGTCGCGCCGTCGGCGTAGAGATCGCTGCGGTCACGGCTGATCAGGGTGACGCCCGGGTGAGCGGTGAGCCACGCCGCGACGCTATCGGCGGAGCGCTCGGGCAAAAGATCCACGGGGCGATGGCGCTCAAGATCGCACAGGATGGTGCCATACCGCCGCCCTTTCTTCCATGCCCAGTCATCGATACCGACGATCCGCAGTGGTCCCACCGACGGCATCGGCAGTGCATGGACGACGCGTAACAGCGTATCCCCACTCGTCGGCATCCCGAGGCGCAGAGCAAGGCGTGCCCCTGCTTCACCGCCGAGGGCAATGCCGACCTGTGCCAGTGTCGCGCGCAGGCCATGACTAAAACGCGCCCGTGGGGCAGCGAGGATGGCCAACCGCTCCCGGAACGTCTTGCGTGGGCAGCGGGGATTGCGACAGAAGAAGCGGCGGGCGTGGATAAGCAACGTCACCGCACGTCCGGTACACGGTAAGTCGATAATCCGACGTCGGTAGCGGCTATGGACATGGGAGGCAAGCGATTGGCAGAGCGGGCAGAGGGCGGTCGGCTGCGTCGTGGTCAGGACGACGGTGAGGCCGACGACATCGGTGCGGACCTGCTCGACGGCAAATCCGCGCAACGGGGGAAACACCACAGAGAGCGACATGCGCCCCTCCTTCACAACACACGACAGCCGTGCGAAGGAGTGTAGTGTTTCACATCACCAGCGATTCACCGTCGCTGCGGGAGAGCCAGCATCATGTGGCCTAGTCCACGTACGTCCCGTACGCCTTCGGGATGCCCAGTTTCGCCGCCGCCGCGCGCGCCGCCGCCTCATCCCGCGACGCGAGTGCCACGATCTCGCAGCGTTCGCCCCGCTGCATGGCGGGGATCACCTTGTTCATACCGATATTCGCGGTGCTCAGGACACCCCAGCGAACTTTGTTCATGATACCTCCGCAGGTAGAGTCTCTGGTACGAGGGAACGTGTCCGGGTATCCGGGCCCGCGCCCGGTGCCGCCCGGCACGCGATGCGGCGCGGCATCGTGGAGAGAGCGGCGCGCTTCACCGGCGTTTCGCGGCATTCGCGAGGAAGTCGTGCGGATACGGCAGCGGCACATCGCTCGCGTCATCGAGTCGCGCCATCTGACCTTCGTCGAGCGTCAATGCGGTCGCGCCGATGTTGTCGTCGAGTTGATCCATGGTACGCGCCCCGATGATCGGCGCGGTGACGCCCGGTCGCTGCAGCAGCCAGCGGAGCGCGACCTGGGCGGGCGACCGACCCGCCTCTTTCGCCACCGCCATCAGGGTGTCTAGCAC
>JALYUS010000403.1 GCA_030853625.1 Chloroflexota bacterium | reverse complement strand
GCGCTGATGGGCGATGGCGGCTTTCTCTACAACGTGCAAGAGTTGGCGACGATGCGCCAGCAGCACCTCAATGTCGTCGCGATCGTCTTCAACGACAACGCGTATGGCAATGTGAAGCGGACGCAGCGCGAGGACTTCGCGGGGCATGTGATCGCCGCCGATCTTGCCAACCCGGATTTCGTCGCGCTTGCGGCTTCCTTTGGCATTCGCGGCATCCGCGTCCGCGAGCCGGACGCTTTGCGAGGCGCGCTCGGCGAGGCGCTTTCCGCCCATGAGCCGGTATTGATCGAAGTCGCTGTCGGTGAGATGCCGAGCGCCTGGCATCTCGTCGGCCCCGGCGGCGGCGCATACCCCGTCCTCTGGCCCGCCTGAGTGCAAGAGACAAGCCGGATTGACGCAGAGGGCGCAAAGTAGAGAAGGGAATTGAACCACGAATCTGCTCAGAGGGCACCCGGAAGAGCGCGAAGAAGAGATGAAAAAGATTTCTTACCATCTTCGTGTCTCCACTTCGCGCCCTTCCGGGTGCCCTCTGGGCAGATTCGTGGTTGGTATCTTTTCCTACGCCTCTGCGGTTCTCCCCGGTTTCCTTCCGGCGCCCTGATACATGAATAGAGGCCGTAACGAATGTGGCCTCCGCGCGTTTATGTAGATGGGAGAAGGAGGCGCGCCGATGCCGCCAGGTGTGGCGCGCGGTTGCGGTATCAGGCAGGTATGGTAGGATACCGCCCGTGGGGAAGTGTGGGAGGGGTATGGAACCAGAAAAGCATGGTAAATGTCGGCCTGCGACGGCCTGGTTGCACGCGCGTTGGGTCAGCATCGTCCCGGCGCTGATCCTGCTTTTCTTCGTTGCCAGTGCCGCGATGTCGCCCCGACCGACGCAGGCGGTGGATCAATCCGCCGATCCGATCATGCCGCCCGCGCTGCCGACCCCGCCATTATCCGCTCCGAGCGCCACGCCGGATGTATCCGGCCCGGTCACAGCGCTATCCGTCGCCTTTACCGCCGATGGCTTGAACGGCACCGATGATGTCGCGCAGCCGACTGCGACGCCACTTCCCGTGCCGCCCGCAACGCCCGCGCCGACCATCCCCGCCGCCACGATCGTTCCGCCAACGGCGACGCCGTCCGGGCCGACCCCGACGCCGAACCAGGGTGCGGGGGGGAACGCGCAGCCGGTGGATGGGACGATCCGCGTGCCCGTCCTGATGTATCATTACATCCGCATCAACCCCATTGCCAGCGACCGGCTCGGCTATGGCCTGTCGGTGACGCCGACCGATTTCGCGGCGCAGATGGACTGGCTCGTCAAAAACGGCTACCATACGGTCTTCCCCTCGGAACTGACCGCTGCGATGACGCAACACGCGCCGCTCCCGACGAAGCCGATCATGCTGACGTTCGATGACGGGTATCGCGATTTCTACGATCAAGCGTGGCCGGTGCTCAAGCAGCGCGGTCTGAAATCGTCCAGCGCGGTTGTCACCAACTTCGCGGACAAGGGCGATCGGGGCGATCTGCTTTTCATGACTTGGGACATGATCGAGGAACTCGATCGGAGCGGCATGGTGGAGATCGCCTCGCACACGCAGTCACACCCCGACCTTACCCAACTGTCCACGGAGCAGCGGTGGACAGAACTCTCCCGGAGTAAAGACCGGATCGAGCGACACCTTAGCCATCCCTGCCCGACGTTTTTTTATCCCTCCGGACGCTACAATGATGCGACGGTGGCGGATGTGAAGCGGGCGGGCTATCAGATCGCCTTCACGACAAATGGCGGCAAGGTCCGTGCCCCGCAGGACAGCGGCGCCATCCTCCAATTGCCGCGCGTCCGCGTTGCGGGCGGCACTACCCTCGCAGGCTTCGCCGAGAACCTCGGCTGAGGAATTTCCTCCTCACTGATGCTGCACCGCGCGCCGTACGAAAAGGACGACGGTATGGAAGAGTTGCTGCGCGACACAGCGAAACGGGCGACACGCTATCTCGCGGGGCTGGAAGATCGGTGCGTCGGCCCGCTGCCGGAAGCGATCGGGCGGCTCGACGCACTGGCGGGGCCGTTCCCTGACGGGCCGACGGACCCGGCTGATGTTCTCGCCCTGCTCGACGACATCGGTTCCCCCGCAACGGTCGCCTCGGCGGGCGGGCGATACTTCGGCTTCGTGACGGGCGGCGCGCTGCCCGCCGCCCTTGCCGCGAACTGGCTGGCGGGCGCGTGGGATCAGAACTGTGCCTTCACCGTCATGTCTCCGGTTGTTGCCGCGTTGGAGAAGACTGTGCTCGACTGGCTGCGCGATGCCCTGCGTCTGCCCGCCGGGTGCGGCGGGGGTTTCGTGACTGGTGCGACCGTGGCGAACTTTACAGCGCTCGTCGCTGCGCGTCATGCGGTGCTGGAGCGTGTCGGCTGGGATGTCGAGGCGGACGGGCTGTTCGGCGCACCGCCCATCACCGTGGTCGTTGGCGCGGAGGTGCATGCGAGCCTCGTCAAGGCATTGGGGCTGGTCGGCTTTGGCCGCAACCGGGTCGTCACCGCGCCGGTGGATACTCAGGGCAGGATGCGCGCCGACGCGCTGCCGCCATTCCACGGCCCCACCATCGTCTGCATCCAGGCGGGCAACGTCAATACCGGCGCCTTCGACCCGGCACGGGAAATCTGCGCGTGGGCGCACGCCGCCGGTGCGTGGGTGCATGTGGACGGCGCGTTCGGCCTCTGGGCAGCGGCAGCGCCAGATCGCGCGCATCTCGTGGACGGGTTCGCGGACGCCGACTCATGGGCGACGGATGCACACAAGTGGCTGAACGTGCCGTACGACAGTGGCCTCGCCTTCGTCCGTGACCCCGAAACGCTCCGGGCGGCGATGTCGCTCACTGCGGCCTATTTGCAACAAAGCGACGGGCGCGAGCCGAACCATTACACGCCGGAATCGTCGCGCCGCGCCCGCGCGGTGGATATTTGGGCGGCGCTCCGCTCGCTCGGCCGCTCCGGTCTCGCCGACCTGATCGAGCGCACATGCCGGTACGCTGCGCAAATGGCTGATGGCCTGCGCGAAGCCGGATACGACATCCTCAACGATGTTGAACTCAATCAAGTCCTCGTCTCGTTCGGCGATGCGGAGACGACCCGGCGCGTCGTCGCGGCGGTGCAGGTGGAGGGAACGTGCTGGTGTGGCAGTACCGTCTGGCAGGGGCGAACCGCGATGCGGATCAGTATCTCCTCCTGGGCGACGACCGAGGCGGACATCGAACGGAGCCTCGCGGCGATCCTCCGCATCGCTGGCGAGCAGAGAGTGTAGCGAAGATGCGACTAGGATACAGCGGAAAGGGAGCGGCGATACGACGCTCCCTTTCCGTTTCATCGTTCGGTCACGCGCCGATTAGCCCTGTCGCTGCTTGTGCTTCGGGTTGCGCTTATTGATGATGTAGATTCTGCCCTTGCGCCGCACGACGATATCGTCCGGGCTGCGCTTCTTGACGGATGCGGATACTTTCACGTCGTTCCTCCGATAGAT
>JALYUS010000375.1 GCA_030853625.1 Chloroflexota bacterium | reverse complement strand
CGGCGACGATCATCAAATCGGCCTGTCGCGGCGAGGCCCGGAAGACCTCCGCGCCGAACCGCGAGACATCATGCGTCGAGCCGGTGGTCGTGATCATCTCAATCGCGCAGCAGGCGAGGCCGAAGGTAAGCGGCCAGAGCGAGTTGGCCCGCCCCCAGTCGGCGAGACGGGTGAGCATGACGCCCGGCGCGGCGTCCTTGCTATGTGCTACTCCCATTCGAGACCTCCGCGCTTGCGCGCATACCAGTACCCGAAAAGCAAAATGCCCAGGAAGACAAACATCTCCCCGAGCGCGTAGGTGCCGAGATTGCGATACGTTACCGCCCAGGGATAGACAAAGACCGCCTCGACATCGAAGACGAGGAAGAGCAGCGCGACACGGTAGTAGCGCACCGGCAACCGCTGCCGCCCCGGCGCGGAAACCGGCACCGCGACGCCGCTCTCATAGGGCAGGCTCGTCCCGCGACGCTTCGGTCCGAGCAGTGTTGAGACGGTGAGGACGGCGACTGCAAAGAGGAACGCAATCCCCGCAAGAATGAGCAGACCGAGATAACTTCCTGGCACTGATTTCCCCCCGGCCTGGCATGGCGCCATGCATGGCTGCCAACGTCCGAACAATGCTGCTTTGCATGATACTGCACAACCGATTGTTTGAAAATGCACAAGCGCGATGCTACGCGATTCTCGATGCGCTACCACCAACGGCGCGCGATCAGCCTCACAAAAAAAGACGTTCCCACAAGGCTGTGAGCCGTATCAAACTGTATGGTATATTCTCTCACCAATGACGAGCGGGTCGGTTGGTGCATGTGGGGGATGCAATCGTGCCTCAGAAGAGTGAATTCCCGGTCGCGGCCCCCCCCGGACAGATGCGGCATTGCGATGGCGACAGGAAAATGCCATCCTGTATGCTGCCGCACGCGGCGTGCCGGTCGCACTATCAAAAACAGCCTCCGCCGATCCGCTCGACTGGGAATATCTCCTGCGTGCCGCTGACTCCCACGGTCTTCTTCCGCTCTTGCATCAGTGGATACAATCGCAACCAGACATCGCTGTGCCCCCGGAAATCAGCGCGCAAGTATCCGGAGCATACTGGGCGAACCACTTCCGCAATCGCATCTTCCTCGAAGAACTCGCACGGGTATTCCAGAACGCTGCCGCTGCCGGGATCGCCGTGATGCCACTCAAGGGGGCGGCGCTCGCGCTTCTCTATTATCCCACGCCGGCCTTGCGACCGATGAGCGATCTGGACCTCCTCGTGCGACCCGGCGATGTCGGGGCGATGACCGGCCTTCTCCATCGTCTCGGCTACAAGGAGGTATTCGGGGGGATTGTACTCCTCGATGAACGTTTCTTCGACGCCCAACGGGGGGAACGCCGATTTGTCGCCAACAAAGATGGCTGCGATGTGCTGATCGAATTGCGGATCGAGCCGCTCGATCCACTTATTGATATGCTCTCCGCCCTCGATCCCGTGCTGGATGCCGCGTTGCATGATCGCGCCGCATGGATGTGGACGCGCGGTCAGGATGCGACGCATGCGCGTGCCCCGTTTGCGCGCCTCTCGCCGGAAGACCTGTTGCTCCACGTTGCCAGTCATCTCACCACGCGCCATCGCTATTTCCGACTCCTCTGGCTCTACGACCTCTCGCTGATCATTACCGCACACGGCAACGACATTGACTGGGCGTATGTTGGCGACGCGGCGCGGCGCCTCCGTCTTTCGGTCCCGGTCCATGCCGCGCTCGCGGCAGCGCGACAGCTGCTTGGCGCTCCCGTCCCTCTTGCCGAGATGGAGAAGATACTGTTCGCTGGCGGCGAGCGATGGCGACCCCTCCAACGTTTGGGGCGCGCCTTTTTCGCGCGGCGTATCCGCGCCGCCAGCCGTGGTGACCTCACCGCGCAATCGTATGCGCAGGTCTGGCTCGTGGCAGCATCCTTTGGGCGTCTGCGTGGATGGAAACCGCGCCTGCGCGCCCTGCGGTGGATTATCTTCCCGAGTCGCGCCTACCTTGCCGCCTGGCAAAATGAACTGCTCCCCGCCAGCCGTGCCGCCTATGCCGCCACGTCCCTTCGCTTCATCGGTATCTCGTTGCTGCGTGCGCTCGGCGGTATCGGCCGGTTTGCGCGCGTGCCGGTGCTGCCCGCGCTGATTGACCGGTTTATGGAGCGGCTGCACCCTTTCGCCGCTCCGTGATGCCACCGCCCGTTCCGCTCAGGCAACAAAATCGGGATACTGCGCGTCCCGCTCGGAGATGACGGAGATCTCCAGCGGCCACGCCACACCGATTTTCGGATCGTTCCAACGCAGCCCGCAGGCGGCTGCTGGCGTGTACTGCTCAGTGATCATGTAGAAGACTTCGGTGGCGTCCGTCAATGTCTGAAACCCATGCGCACACCCTTCCGGGATGAAGAGCGCGCGCCGGTTCTCCGCCGTCAGTTCCACGCCGATCCATTGCAAGTACGTCGGTGAATCTTCGCGGATATCCACAATCACGTCATAGATACCACCGCGTAGGCAGCGGACCAGTTTCGTTTCCGCGTGCGGCGGCGCTTGCCAGTGCATCCCGCGCACCGTACCTGCTCGGTGATTGTACGAGAGGTTGCACTGCGCGAGATGCGCGTTCAGCCCGTGCGCCGTGAACTCGTCGCGCGCCCAGGTCAGGGCGAAGAAGCCTCGTTCATCGTCGAACCGTTCCGTGTCAATGAGAGACGCCCCCGGAATCCGCATCTGTGTGAATTGCATCCACCATCCTCCCTCTCTCACTCATTCGATGAGATACCTGCCGAGCAGGACGAGACCCCCTACCAGAACGCAGAGACCGAAGACGAAGACGACTTGCCAGAGGGGATCGAGGAAGACCGTCAGACGCTGCCAGAGTGGACCGATGACCGCGAACAAGTGGCCGGACGCCGCTGTATACGAGACGATGAATCGTGCGGTGCCTTCCTGCGGCGCACCATTGTAGAAGAGCATGTATCCTTCGGGTTGCAAACTGCCATTCACCCACCACGTCACCGCGTTGTTCGCGTCGCCATTGGCCGTCACGAGGATTTGCAATGTCTGCCCTTTCCTGACGGTAACGGCGGGCGAAAAGTCAAACGTCTGATACGCATCGTCCTTGATCGCCGCTTCGTCCACCGTCCGCGTTGCCAGGTCTTGCCATGTACCGGCCGCGTCTGCCTGGACGGTCATCGTCAGGGAGCCGTGATTCTCGCGCAGATAGGTGCCGAGAAAGAGCGCGATGGAACGAACCTGCGCTCCGTTGGCGGGAAATCGCTGTTGGGCTGTTATCCCGTTATAGAGCCTGCCGATCGGGTGGATCACCGGAGTGTTCGCGGCGGTCACTGTCGGTGCGACGGTTGCGACAGTGGGAAGGGGAACGCCACTCTCATCCGTGGTCGGCACCCTGACGGGGAAAAACGCCACGATGGCAAGGAAAAGCGCCCCCATCGCCGTACCGCGCAGATACTGCCTGTTCATCCAATCTCCACACCGTAGTAGCGGAAGAAGAGCGTCGCCAGCGCGACCAGTTGCAGCGCTGCCATCGCCACTGGGGCGAGACGGAGCGCGATCGGATGCTCCGCGCAGAGGTGATCCCAGCCGGAAAGCAGGAGGAAGAGGAGGGGAGCGATGATCGGGAAGAAGTACCGCCCCTGCAAGCCAAATTCCACACCCGTATTGGCATAGCCACGCAAATAATTCACGCCGACGAAGAGGAAAAGCGATTGGGCGACAATAAAAGCGAGCAGGAGGAGGATTATACCCCGCCGCCTGGATTGCCGCACGAATTGCACAAGCAGACCAATACCGCCGATGACGTAGACAATGAGGATAGGGATAAAAGCCCGATCGGGAAGCGGCGCATCGAGCCAGCCGAAATTTCCCCAGAAATCTTTGATGAGGAGTGCGTAGAAATGCATCCAGCCCCGACTCTTCTCATACTGTATGTAGCGCAAAAACGAAATTGTCGCGATGGAGGGCGGGGCGGGTGATAGGTGTGCGGCGGCACCTGAGGGCTGAAGCGCAGCGGCGCCAACGGTCGTTCCGCCAATCAGGAAGCGGACAAACGGCGTGAACGGAATTGATCCAAGCCCGATCACACCACCATAGTAGCGGTACTGGAGAAAGGCCCACGGGCTATAGACCACGATCGCGCTCGCCGCATATGCGCCGAAAGCGAGCAGTTTCGTTTGGGCGGATCGCCACGAAGAGCGGAGTGCGGGAAGAACTTTGATGAGGACGACGATCCCCGCGACGATAACAACGGGAACGACCGTCGGTTTCGTGAGCAGCGTCAACCCACTGGTGATACCGAGCGCGAGCGCGAGCCGGGGCGAGAACTCGCGTTGCTGCCATGCCCGCACTGTCAGCCAAATCAGCGCGGTTGCACCGAGATCCATCGCGACATCATTATCAACCACGGACGTGATGAATACATACATCGGCAACAATGCCATGCATAGCCCCAGCGACCATCCCCACCGCCGCGTCCGCCGCAGTTCATAGGCGATCAAGTAGCCAAAAACGCAACTCAGCGCACCCAGCACGGCGGAAGCGAACCGGACGGCAAAAAGGCGGGAGAGAATCGGCGCGGCCTTGAAGAGGAGATAGGCAGGCGCGCTGTAGAGATAGTACAGGGGAGGGTACGGGGTCGCGCGACCGGCGGCGAAGCTCCAACGGTCCGTCCCAGCGCCGCGATAGGCGCGGGCGGCCTGATAATCGTAGGCGATGGGAAGATACGGCAGGTTATGCGGGGCCGATGATCCCAGACTTGAGAGCCCACCAAGCAGCGTGAGACCCCAACTCGTCGTATTCTCCTCCGAGTATTCAGGATAGTTCGGGTACGAGGCGTACGGGAGACGCTGCTGTTCGACGAGATGGGAAACGTAAGTGAACTGATCCGGCTCATCCGGCGCTTGCCACGGCGGTACGGCGACTACCCACAGGCAGCGGATGCCGAGGGCGAGGACGAAGAGCGCGAGCAAGTCGCGAACGATCACGCGCCTGGTCGCGGGCGGCTCATCGGCGGCGGGGCGCGGGAAGGGCAGCGTAGGCGTTTCGATCCACGCGACGCGCCGACTGAGCGGCGATCGCGCGATCCAGTGACGTGCGAGCAGGAAGAGACTTGCCCGATCCGGCTGCCCGAGCGGAAGAGCGAGCGCCGCTACCGCGAAGCACGCGCCAACAGAGGCGCTGCCCAGCGACCAGACAAGATAGGTTCGCGGCTCGATAAAGCCGATACGGAAGAGGAGCAGAAAGAGGAGACCGGCCGCGCACCCCATCCCAAGCAGGCAGGCAGTGATTGCCCCATAACCCACCAATGATGCACGATTTCGCCGCGCGACCCCGGCAAGCCCAAGCGCGAGCGCGGCGAAGAGCGGGAGCGCCCAGACCAGCCAGAGCCGCCGCCCAATGGGAGACCAGGCCCGGCTCTTGTCAATCGTGATGCTCCTGACCATCGTCCCCAGCGTGCGTGTATCCACATTCGATGGCTTGAATGTACGTTGCGGAAGTAGTTTGATCTCACTCTGCTGCCCCCCCCAGTTGTACGGGACGAACGTCAGGCGGATTGACTGAAACGCGGCGTTCTTCGGGTCCGGACGTACATCGCCGACATCCCGCCCGTTGACCAGGATGGCTACCGGCTCATCCGGGCCACCCGCGACCGCCGCACTCCGCATCTCGACGGTGATCGTGATCGGCCTGTACACCAGGAAATCGAAGAGGAGCGTCGCGCGCTCTTGCGTCCAGACATAGCGATTCCCCGCCGGATCGGTCTCGATAGAATAAAATCCGCGCTGGCTCGCGATCGCATGTGCGGTCGCGAATTGGTCGGGCGTATAGGTCGCGCGCAGTTGCGGCTGGGTGGCGAGCATGATGAATGGGATGACGATGGCGAGCGCCCCCACAATCAGCCAGGGGATCACGTTGAGTCGCACCGGGATGATATGAGACCGCTCCCGCGCATCGTGGGGGAAGCGACGGATCAGGGCATAGATCATCACGCCGATCGTGATCAGGAGCACCCCAATCGCTACCACCGTGGTCAACGGTTGCGCCGCCACTTTGATGATGACGATCAGGAGCAGTGTGAGCAGCACGATGGGTGATGTGCGTTTCATTGCACTGGATGGAGCCACGTCGGAGGACATAGAACCTGCTTGATGCATCTGCCATTGTCATAGATCGGTCAGTTGACCGAGCCGGGGGATGTTAGCATAGAAAGTGGTCGCGCGTGTATCGCGTGATGCGCGATTGTGCGATCGCGTGGCAGGCGGGTCGCGACGCGGACTATGCTATACTCCGTCACGCGAAAGGCGTGGAGATCGGCGCGCACCGAACGTCCACGAGAGACGGGGGCGGTCGGCAGCGTGTCGGCCATGTACCGTGGAGATAGCAAAGATGTTGGGTCAATCCGCCGACGTGATACAGCAGCATGAACTGCCCACACGGGTATCCTATCGAGACGACGACGAAAGAGAAACAGGTGCGTGCGAATTGACGATTCTCATGCCCTGCCTGAACGAAGCGGAAACATTGGCGCTCTGCATCCAGCAAGCGCGGCGGTTTCTGGATGCGTATGGCATCAATGGCGAGGTATTGATCGCGGATAACGGCAGCACCGATGGATCGCAGCAGATCGCCCAGGAATGCGGTGCGCGGGTCGCGGATGTCCCGGAGCGCGGCTACGGCAACGCGTTGCGGTACGGGATCGAAGCCGCTTATGGCCGCTACGTCATCATGGGTGACGCGGACGGCAGTTACAACTTCATGGCGCTGATGCCCTTTGTGGATCGGCTCCGCGCCGGATATGAACTGGTGATGGGTAACCGCTTCGCGGGGGGCATCGAACCGGGCGCGATGCCGAAACTACACAAGTATCTCGGTAATCCCGTTCTGACGATGATTGGGCGGCTCTTTTTCGGTGGCCCGTGCCGCGATTTCCATTGTGGCCTGCGCGGATTCCAACGAGACGCGATGTGCGATCTGGATTTGCGCACGACGGGCATGGAGTTCGCGAGCGAAATGGTCGTCAAGGCGACGATGCACAACCTACGTATCACGGAGGTGCCGACGACCCTCGCGCGGGATGGGCGCAGTCGGCCGCCGCATCTGCGCAGTTGGCGGGATGGGTGGCGGCATCTCCGCTTTCTCTTGTTGTACAGCCCGCGCTGGCTCTTCCTCTATCCCGGTTTCGCGGCGGTTCTCGTTGGGCTTATCACGATGGCACTCCTGATCGTCGGCCCAGTACGTCTGGGCAGGATCGGCTTCGATATCCACACGCTTTTGCTTGCCAGCCTGCTGGTGATGGTCGGTACGCAATCCATGTTCTTCGCCATCCTCGCCCAGGAGTTCGCGATCAGCGATGGCCTGGCGCCGCCCGAACAACGCTTTAATTCTTTCTTCGCCCGGCTGCCGCTCGAAGCAACTCTCGTGGTCGGCTTGCTCCTTGTCGGCGCGGGGAGCATCGGCATCCTCGTCGCGATATTGATCTGGGGCTCGGTGGATTTCGGCGGGCTGCGCGTGAGTGAGATGATGCGCATGCTCGTCCCGTCCGTTACTGCGGTCGCAGTCGGGTTCCAGTTGATGATCGCCAGTTTCTTCAAGGGCATCCTCGGCCTGAAAGTCGTACGCTAGAGGAACATGGAGAGAACGAACCGATTGCGGATTCTGATCGTGCTCGAATACTTCCCGCCCCACATTGGGGGAGTCGAAACACTTTTCGACCATGTGACGGCGGCGCTGGTCTGCGAAGGCCATCAGGTGACGGTCATCACCCTGCGCGTGCCGGGAACGAAAAGGAGAGAGATCCGCCACGGTGTCGAGGTCCTGCGGGTCTGGACGCCGCGTTGGGCGCGCAGAGGCTTCTTCACCCTCGTCTCCTTTCCGCTGGCGCTCCAGAAAGCGCTGCATGCCGATATTGTCCACGCGGCGACACCAAACGCGGCGCTCCCGGCGTGGCTCAGCGCGACGATTGCGCGCAAACCGGTTGTCCATACCGTCCATGAAGTCTTCGCCGACCTGCTCAGCACGCTCCCCGGTTTGCATCCCCTGCGCGCGCTCTTGTTCCGTCTGTTTGAGACGAGTGTGTTGCGGTTGCCGTTCGCACAGTTCCTCTGTGTCTCGGAGTTCACGCGCGGGCGGCTCGTGCGGTTGATGCACATCGCGCCGGAGCGTACGGCGGTCATCTATCCCGCCCTCGAGTACGCCTTCTGGGATCGCACGCTGCATCAGCCGCGCGATCTGAAGGGCGAATTGGGGCTGGGCGGGGATGTCTTTCTTTCGCTCTACTTTGGCAGGCCGGGCTTCCTCAAGGGGGTCGAGTACCTGATTGACGCGGCGGCTCTGATCCGCGAGCGGCTTCCGTCGAGCCACCTCGTCCTGCTCCTCGACCATGACCCGCCCGATCAGTATCAGCGGCTCCGCCAGCGCATTGTCCAGTTGGGGCTGACGGAGTACATCACGGTGCGTGATCCGGTCGCGAGAGACGCATTGCCGTCCTATCTCCTCGCGGCGGATTGTGTGATCGTCCCGTCGCTCTCCGAGGGGTTTGGGTATGCGGCGGTCGAGGCGGCGACGCTCGGTTGCCCGGTCGTCACGACTTCCGGCCACTCCGTGCAGGAGGTCATCGGTGATTACGCCGATTTCGTTCCGCCACGCGATGCGACGGCGCTTGCGGCGGCGGTCGTCGCGGTCGCACGGTCGCCGCACTCCCGCATGGCGCCGCAACGCTTCACCCTCGCCGCGCATGTCGCGGCATTGACCGACGCGTACGCGCGCCTCGCGCCGGGCCAGGCGTCCGCACGCCCGCACGCTGCCTCGTTGCGTGACCGATGATACGCGGCCCGATCGTGTCCGAAAAACGCGGAACCGCGCGCGCCACCGGGCAGCTGCGGA